>CAKVKI010000250.1 GCA_934754975.1 uncultured Alistipes sp.
ACCTGCACCAGTGTATAGGCCGCATCGCCTCGGGTGAGGTAGCTCCATACGAACACCATTGCCGTACAGGGCGCAGCCCCCAGCAGTACGGCCCCGGCCAAATACTGCCCGGCCAGCGGTTCGGGGATGAATGCCCTGAACAGCACGAAGAAGAACAGCCATGCGATCCCGAACATTGTAAAGGGTTTTATCAGCCAGTTTGTTACGCAGGTAATCAGAATCCCTTTCGGTCGCCGTCCGACGTTTTTCACGCTCTGGAAATCGACCTTGAGCATCATCGGGTAGATCATCAGCCAGATCAGGATGGCGACGGGAATCGACACGTTCGCATATTCCAGTTTGCCCAGCGCCGCAGGAACGGCGGGGAGCCATTGCCCGACGGCAATCCCTGCGAGGATGCAGAGCGCCACCCACAAAGTCAGATAACGCTCGAAAAAGCCTATGCCCTGTTGTTTTTTCATGGTAACTGCGGTTTGATCTCTTCTGAATAAAGCCGATAAAACCGGGCCTTGATTTCATCGCGCACGCGCCGAAATTCCCCGGCGATAAATTCGGGTGTTCCCATTGCACGGGACGGATCGTCGAACCCGATATGCAGGCGGTGCATGACGCGGCCCGAGAACACCGGGCAGTTTTCGTTCGCGCCGCCGCAGACGGTTATCACATAATCCCACCGTCCGCCGAGGTATTCCGATACATGGTGCGGCGTATGACCGCCGATGTCGATCCCGACTTCGGCCATTACTTCGACGGCCTGCGGATTGACGCGGGACACCGGTTCGGTTCCCGCCGAAAAGACATTCAGGCGGGAATCGAACGACTGCATAAAGCCGTGGGCCATCTGACTGCGGCAACTGTTACCCGTGCATAAAATCAGTACCCTCATCGCTTATGCGTTTTTCCAGCCGATCAGGGCCGTATGGTTTCCGGAAAGTTGTTTGACACGTTCGATCCACGGCAATTCGCCCTGCGCTTTGGATTGCAGAAACGGATTGTCCGTCGCCACCAGCGACAGGCAGGAATTTACAACCCACCACTCGTTGCGTATTCCGGCACGGCGCAGGTCGGCCTGCAACCGCTCGGCTTCGAAAACGGGTGTCGCTTCGGGCAGCGTAACGATCACCACCTCGGTCTGCTGTGGGTCGCGCAGGCGTGGCAGCAGATGCGCCACGGCCCCCGTAACCTCGCCCTGCGTACGTTCGACCTCTTTGTGATAGCTTTGCGTAGCGTCCAACAGCAACAGCGTGTGCCCCGTGGGAGCCGTGTCGATCACAACGATCTCCGTATCGGCTTTCTCCATAATCCCGGCAAAGGCTTTGAACACGGCGATCTCCTGCGTACACGGCGACCGCAAATCCTCTTCGATATACTCCATATCCTCGGCGCTCATGCCGTTTTCACGCGCTTTGGTCCGCACCTCGTTTTTATAGGCTTCCAACACCTCGGCCTCGTCGATACGGCTCACGTCCAGACCTGCGGCAATGGCCTGCCCGTAATTGATATGGTTGGCCGGGTCGGTCGTCGTAAGGTGAACCTTCGCACCGAGTCGTTTTAGTCCCAGCGCAATGCGGGTCGCCACGGTTGTCTTACCGACGCCGCCTTTCCCCATTGTGAAAATCACGCGCTTGCCCGATTCGAAAAGATCCCTCACCAGATCGTCGAGCGTCTTTTCTCCGGCAAGTGGGCGATAGCCTGCAACGCCCGTTACATGGTCCGACGAAAGCATCCGCCGGATATTGGTGATATTGGAAAGGTTATACGAGCGCAGGGGCACGCAGAACGCCGGGAATCCCTTGAGCGATTCGGGCATGGTCCGCATGGCGGCCTGCTGCCGTTCGAAGAGTTGCCGGGTAACGGCATCCTCATCGGCCGCCTGTTGGAGCAGGCCGTTGATGACAAGCATCTGATTGTCGATGCCGAGCGCCTGCAATTCATGTGACGAGCGGGCGGCTTCTTTGAGCGGCGCAGCATCGGGACGGCTCACCAGTACAAGGCGGGTTGCGGCAGGATCAGAAAGTGTATGTACGGCCTGCTTGTATATCTCCTTGCGCTCTTCCAGTCCCGACAACTGGCCGAGGCACGACGCGCCGTGCGTACTTTCGCTGATAAAGGTACTCCATGCCGAGGGAAGTTGCAGCATCCGCAGCGTGTGTCCCGTCGGGGCCGTGTCGAAAATAATATGGTCGTACTGCCGCTGAATCTGCGGATCGGTGATGAAGTCGGAAAAGGCATTGAACGCCGCGATCTCCACCGTACAGGAGCCGGATAACTGCTCTTCCATGTTTTGTATGACGCTTTCGGGCAGTTTGCCGCGATAGGGGCCTATGACGCTTTCGCGGTATTCGGCCGCAGCCTGCTCCGGATCGAGGTTTACGACCGTCAGCCCCGGAACGTCGGCGATCTGCATGCCGTGTCCGTCCAATGCCTGCCCGAACACATCTTGCAGGTTGGATGCGGGATCGGTGCTGATAAGCAAAATTTGTTCTCCCTGATCGGCAAGTCCGACCGCCGTAGCGCAGGCGACCGAGGTTTTACCTACACCGCCTTTGCCCGTGAAAAAGAGGTATTTCGTTCCTGTTATCGTCGATAAATCAAAGGTTTTCATATCACGGCTTATTTTAGAATGGGAATGTAATCCAGCGATATGCCTGTCCATTCGGCCAGTTGATCGTTGGTCGGATAACCTTTCTGCACGGTAACGACACCGTCCACCAGCGTTACGGGCAGTCCGTCGGCCCCGTGCTGCATCAGGTAATCGTTCACCGTCTTGTTCGTCACATACAGCTGCGGTTCGTCGCGCAGGTTGTGGCGTTCGATCACCACGCCTTTACGTTTGAGGTATTCGACTGCGGCGGCAATGCGCATCAGGTCGGGGTTGATATTCGGCCCGCACAGCCCCGTGGGGCAGCACATGGCCGGGTCGAAAATTTCAATCTTTTTCATGTTCTATGTGTTTTAGAAATAATAGATTATGCCATAGTAAACGCCGACTGCGATAAACAACAGGGCGACGATGCGGTTGAGCCACTTCTGAAACGCCTGCATCCGGCTGTAAAAACGTCCAAGACCCGCCACGCTGTATGCCAGAATCCAGGCGACGGCGACCACGGGCAGGGCGGTTGCCAATGCAAACACCGCAGGCAGCAGGTAGCCGCCCGTTTCAGCCGCCGACATGGGTATCAGCATCCCGAAATAGAAAATGCCGCTGGTGGGGCAAAATGCCATAGCGAACAGAACGCCCAACAGCAACGCACCCCAACCGCCGCGTTTCTTGATTCTGTCGCCGCCCGAAAACCCGAACTGCGGCAGCTTGAGTTTATGCCCGAAAAGCATGAACAGCCCGATCAGGATCAGAGCCGGGGCAAGCAGCATTTCGCCGTATCTGCTGATCGCTTTTTGCAAGGCGAACATACTCGCACCCTCGCGCAGAATGGCGATCAACACCGCGCCGAGCAGCGTATAAGCAGCGATCCGTCCGAGAGCGTACAGCAGACCGTCCCGGAAAATCCGGTTACGGTCGGTAATGTCGCGGCTAATGTAGCCGATAGCGGTAATGTTCGTAGCCAGCGGGCAGGGGCTTATCGCTGTCAATAGGCCCAGCAGGAAAGCCGTAACCGCAGGAACGGTCGAGCCGTCGAGCAAGTTCTGCAAATACTCCATACGTTATTCCGTGAGTAGTAGTTTTTCGATTGCCGTTTTCAGCTCCGCTTTGAATTTGTCGGGATTTGTCCGCGCGTTGGCAAAGGCAAATTGCGTAAGGTCGTTCACGGTTTCTTTGCCGTCTTGACGCCTGACCAGCAAAATCGACGACCACGTTATTTCGTATTTATCGGCCAATGCCGCATTTTCCGGCTGCGTGAAGTCGATTATCCGGAAACTTATGTCACCGTCCTCGATCTGCTTGGCAAAATAGGTGTCTACAACCTCTTTCGCTCCGTTCTCGATGGCCGTGCAGGTTACGCAGCGTTGCGCTCCGTGGAAACAAAGCACCTCGATCCCATCGTTTTGTGGCGCAGAATCAGTTGTTTTTCGCGAATTGTTTCCGCAGGCGGCCAATATGACGGCAGCCAGCACAGCAACTAAAATCGTTCTCATCCTATTTGTTCGTTAAAAGTTTTTTTACCTCTCCGAGCGACAGGCCCGCACCCGCTGACACGACTTTTTCATCGACCACCAGCGCGGGCAATCCGAGTACTTTGTATTCGATGATTTTCAAAATATCCTGCTCCTTTGCGAGCGTCGCGTCCAGCCCCAATTC
>CAKVKI010000251.1 GCA_934754975.1 uncultured Alistipes sp.
TCCGCCGGCTGTCCTGCTTCGGGAGCGGCGTCGTCCCCGGTTGCTAGAGCCTCTGCGGATTGTACTTCTTCTTCATCGCCCGCTGCCGGTACGGCCATCACCGAAGCAATGGCGTCGCCGTCGCGCAGGTTGATGATACGCACACCCTGGGTAGCGCGGCCCGCCAGGCGGATCTGCGACACAGCCGTACGTATGGTAAGTCCCGAACGGTTGATAATCATCAGGTCGTTGTCGTCCGTAACGGCCTGAATGGAGATAAGTTTGCCGGTTTTCTCCGTTACATTGATAGTCTTGACGCCTTTACCGCCGCGGTTGGTGATGCGGTATTCGTCCAGATCGGTACGCTTGCCGTAACCGTTCTCGCTCAGCACCAGTACGTCCTGTTTCGAGTCGGGTTCGACACATATCATGCCGATCACTTCGTCGCTCTCTTCGATCGAGATGCCGCGGACACCCGCACCGACACGTCCGATCGGACGCACCGTACTCTCGTTGAAGCGGATGGCCTTGCCGTCGCGGGCCGCAATCATCACCTCGGCCTGGCCGCTGGTGAGCTTGGCCTCGATCAGCTGGTCGCCCTCGCGGATAACGATGGCGTTCACACCGTTCTGACGCGGACGCGAATAGGCTTCGAGCTTGGTTTTCTTGATCGTACCGTCCTTGGTACACATGATGATGAAGTTGTTGTTCACGTACTCTTCATCGGTCAGACGCTTGACATTGATGTAAGCGCGCACCTTGTCGTCGGGTTCGATCTGGATGACGTTCTGGATGGCGCGGCCCTTCGAAGAACGGGCGCCTTCCGGAATTTCGTATACCTTGAGCCAGAAGCAGCGGCCCTTCTCCGTGAAGAAGAGCATCGTATTGTGCATCGAGGCCACATAGATATGTTCGATAAAGTCTTCGTCGCGCGTGGCGCTGCCCTTGGCGCCAACGCCGCCGCGGTTCTGCGTGCGGTACTCGGCAAGCGGCGTACGCTTGATATAGCCCATGTGCGAAATGGTGATGACCATGTCGTCGTCGGCATAGAAGTCTTCGGGGTTGAACTCCTCGGAAGAGTAAACGATCTCCGAGCGGCGTTCGTCGCCGTATTTCTCCTTCACTTCGAGCAGTTCGTCCTTGATGATCTGCATCTGCATGCCGACGTTTTCGAGGACCTCCTTGAGGTGGGTGATCTGCTTCATCAACTCGTCGCGCTCGGCGATGAGCTTGCCGTATTCGAGTCCGGTCAGGGCGCGCAGGCGCATCTCGATGATGGCGGAAGCCTGGATGTCGCTCAGGTTGAAACGCTCGATCATCGCCTGCTTGGCGGCGTCGGGCGTCGGCGACGAACGGATGATGTGTACGATCTCGTCGATGTTGTCCTGTGCGATCAGCAGACCCTGCACGATATGCAGGCGCTCCTCGGCCTTCTTCAGGTCGAAACGCGCACGGCGTACCACCACGTCGTGGCGGTGGTTGACGAAGTGCTTGACCAGGTCGCGCATCGGCAGCATCTGGGGACGGCCGTTCACCAGCGCGATATTGTTCACTGCAAACGAAGTCTGCAGCGGCGAATTCTTGAAAAGCGTGTTCAGCACGACGCTGGCGACAGCATCGTGTTTGAGGATAATGATGATGCGCAGGCCGTTGCGGTCCGATTCGTCGTTGATATAGGAGATGCCCTCGATCTTCTTCTCGTTGATCATGTCGGCGATCTTCTTGATCATCTCGGCCTTATTGATCATATAAGGTATCTCGGTGATGACGATGCACTCACGCCCGCTGGGGGTATGCTCGATATCGGTCTTGGCGCGCATCATAACGCGACCGCGGCCCGTAAGCATCGCCTCACGGACACCCTCGTAGCCGTAGATGATACCTCCCGTCGGGAAGTCGGGGCCCTTGATATACTGCAGCATCTCCTCGCCCGTGATTTCGGGGTTGTCGATATAGGCGCAGCAGGCGTCCACGACTTCGCTCAGGTTGTGCGGGGCCATATTGGTAGCCATGCCGACGGCGATACCGCTGGCGCCGTTGACGATCAGCAGCGGAATCTTTGTAGGCAGCACCGTGGGTTCGGGAATCGTATCGTCGAAGTTGAGCGTCCAGTCCACGGTCTCCTTGTCGATGTCGGCCATCACCTCGTCGGTGATCTTCTTCATGCGGGCCTCGGTATAACGCATAGCCGCAGGCGAGTCGCCGTCCATCGAACCGAAGTTACCCTGTCCGTCGACCAGCGGATAACGCATCGACCAGTCCTGGGCCAGACGCACCATGGCATCGTAGACCGACGTATCGCCGTGGGGGTGGAACTTACCGAGCACGTCGCCGACGATACGGGCCGACTTACGCGTCGGTTTATCGGAATAGAGGTTGAGTTCCGCACTCATATCGTAGAGGATGCGGCGGTGTACGGGCTTCATACCGTCACGCACATCGGGAAGCGCGCGCGACACGATGACCGACATCGAATAGTCGATGTACGCCGACTTCATCTGCTCTTCGATATTGATAGGAATGATACGTCCTACCAAACCGGCATTCTTTTCTTCTTCAGTTAGCATCTTATCTCTTTAAAATTACAGTCTTTTAACGAACAAAAATACGATTTATTTCCGATCTGAGCAACTTTAGGGCGATAAATCTGACGCCCGCGCAGAAGATTTTCCGAACAACACCCTGTTTTTGCCCCTTTTCCGCCGATCTGAGGGCCTTAAAAAAATCTCCCGACGAAGTGTCGGGAGAAATAAGACCGTTTTGCGGCGGAGCAGAGAGCCGGCGGCCGTGATCGGGGGGGGGCGCACATGCGTTTTCAAACGCAGGGAGGGGCAGGGAAAACGATTTCAGGGAAGCACGGCCCGCTTTTTTGTCGTTTCGGGAGGATTTTTTATCTTTGCGGCTTCGACTCGAATTTTATGACCCGAATCAATACACCCAAAGAAGTTCTCGCGCTGGCCGGCAGCGCCGCGGCGGATAAACTGCAAAACACCATCGGCAAAACCCTTATACTCGCATTCCTGGCCGGAGCCTATATCGCCATAGGCGGCGTATTCTCGCTGATGGCGGGATTCGGGTTCCTCGGAGCGGCCGAAGCGCCCGGATTCCAGCGTCTGCTGTCGGGCGCGGTCTTCCCGCTGGGGCTTATGCTGGTGGTATTCACCGGAGCGGAGCTGTTCACGGGCAACAACGCCGTGCTGATGCCGGGTGCGCTCGGCCGCCGGTACGGCTGGGGCAAAGTCGCGCGCAACTGGACGCTCGTCTGGTTCGGGAACTTCGCCGGGGCGCTCTTCTTCACCTGGTTTCTGGTGGTCCTGCCCGGCGTACTGTCGTCGGAGATGTGGCGGGAAGCGGCCTGCAATATTGCGCAGGCGAAAGTCTCGCTGCCGTGGCTGACGGTCTTCCTGCGCGGCGTGGGCGCAAACTGGCTGGTGTGCCTGGCCGTATGGCTCGGACTGAGCGCCAACGACGTACCGGGACGTATGATGGGGCTGTTTTTTCCGATCATGTGCTTCGTGGTGATAGGCTACGAACACTGCATCGCCAATATGTTCTTCATTCCGCTGGGCATGATGCTCGGCGCGCCGGTATCGGCGGCGGAGCTGTTCGCCGGGAACCTGATCCCCGCCACACTCGGCAACATCGTGGGCGGCGGACTCTTCGTAGGCGGACTGTACTGGTACCTCAACCGGAAATAAGGGACAATCTGCCAAGCGCAGCCAGAGTCGTTCGCAGCAAAAATCAAAATATCAGTCCGGTCCATTGCAATTCAAAATGCAGCTCCGCGGTCTGGCAAAATAAAAAGTCTTCCGACTCTTGTTCGGAAGACTTGCTTATCCAAAGAGGCAATCCCTTAACTATCCTGCCCCGATTTCCTGGAAATAAGCAGAACATTGAGTTTCCCATTCATCCAGATCGCAAATATCATAAATAACAGCGAGCAGGACAAAGAACAGCACAAACCAATTTCACTGGCAAACACATCATCGATCGTATGGAGACAAAAAAGCTGACAAATCCCATTAGCGGCAATCGTCCCGATCGTTACCGCCCAGCCTAACGCCAGTTTTAAAGATACAAGACGCTTATCCGCATTCAGGTCATATAAACGTCTGCGAACTGCGTAAGCGACTATCAGCCAAATAAAAGGTACAGCCACAATCAGCAGACCGCAGGCAAGAAGAATTGAAAATGAGAAATCCCACATCCGATACTCCCGTACAGCAAAAACAAGACTGGTTATATATATCAAGGCAAAGCATATGAT
>CAKVKI010000252.1 GCA_934754975.1 uncultured Alistipes sp.
CGACAGGACTCAAACCTGTAACCTTCTGATCCGTAGTCAGATGCTCTATTCAATTAAGCTACGGTGCCGAATTGCGAGTGCAAATATAGGGCGAAAATCCGAAACACGCAAATTATTGGGCGGAATTTTGTGAAAAAAGATGCCCCGGAAAACAGGATTCCCGCGCATCGGACCGATTATCAGCGGCTTGTTCCATGCCGGTCAGCGCATCGCTTCCGCCAGCCGGGCTTCGATATTTTCGCCGCGCAGGTCTCTGGCGACGATAATGCCGCTGGGCGAAATCAGGAAATTTGCGGGAATCGACGAGATGCCGTACATGACGGCCGCATCGCTTCCCTTGTCCGCGCCGACGCCCAGCACATTGATCCAGGGCATATCGTTGTCCGCCACGAACGTTTTCCATTTGGCGTCGTCGTTGTCGAGCGAGACGCCGTAGATTTCGAACCCCTTGTCTTTGTATGCGGCGTATGCTTCGCGCAGGTGCGGGATCTCCCAGCAGCAGGGGCCGCACCACGTCGCCCAGAAGTCGAGCAGTACCCAGCGGCCTTTGCCGATGACGTCCGAAAGCGATACAGGTTCGCCTGCGGCATCGGGCAGCGTGATATCCATGTAGGGCTTGCCGATTTCGGTGTTTTCGGCTGCTGCGATTTTCTTGGCGATCCGCTGCAGGATCGGGTGTGCCTGCACGGCGGGCGGGAATTGCTCCAAGCGGGCTTTGGCCGCGGCGATGTCGTTGTCGTCGAATTCGTAGACAGCGAAGAGGTATGCCCCGAAAAGGTTGTCCCGATTGGCTTCTATGCTCTCCGGAACCAGTCTGTTGTAAGCTGCATAGAGCGAATCGACCGGTGTGTCGCGGGGTAGTTCGCGGAATTTCCGGTCGAAATCGGCCATCTGCCCGTAGAATTTCTCTTTTTTATCGTTCAGCGGCGTACCGGAGGCCGAATAAACCTGCCAGCCGCCGGTGAAAGCCGTGCGGATATCTCCCGGTTCGAGGAAAATGACGGAACGGCCGATGGATATCCGTTCCTGATCAGCCAGGCGCGCGATCTCCGGTGCGGCGATGCGGCCCTTCAACCGGATCGTGCTGTCGGCGGATACGACGCCGGACGTCAGCTCCGTACTGCCGCTGCCGATCAGGAATACCGAGTCGCCCGGTTCGAGTCCTACGTTGCCCGTGATGGAGTAATTCGGACCGCCGCACCCGTACAGGAGGGCGGCCGTAAATGCCGTGAGGAAGATTTTCTTCATAGATCGTTCGGTGTCTGTCGAAAATTCAGGTTTGCGACGGGGGTTATTTGATCTCCCGGTCGGGATGCTCCTTCAGGAACTTTTCCCAGCTTTGGGAGCCGCCTTTCGATGCGGCTTTCTTGCCGCCGCCCAATCCTTTGACGCGCTGGTCGCCCATGGCGGCGTTGAGCGGGCTGGCGGTGGTGAAGTGGTGGCAGAGCGCTACGGCCATGCCGTCGGTGGCGTCGAGGCGTTTAGGCGGCTGTTCCAGCGAGAGGATGCGGCAGACGATGGCGGCGACCTGCTCTTTGGCGGCCGATCCGCGTCCCGTGATGCTCTGCTTGATGCGCATCGGGGCATATTCCGAAACGGGCAGGCCGCGGCTCAATGCCGCCGCCATGGCTACGCCCTGCGCCCGCCCCAGCTTGAGCATCGACTGCACGTTCTCGCCGAAGAACGGCGATTCGAGCGCCACTTCGCGCGGGGCGTACTGGTCGATCAGCGCCCCGACCCGCTCGAAGATATAGCGCAGTTTGACGTAGGGGTCCGCGAGCTTGTGCAGGTCGATGTCGCCCAGGACGACCGAACGCACGCTGCGTCCGTCGATCTCCAGCACGCCGTAACCCATGTAGTTGGTGCCGGGGTCGATGCCCATGATGCGGTATTTTTCCGTTGGGGTCATATCGTTTAAAAAAGCCCCTCCGGACGGCGTGTCGCAGTTCGGAGGGGCAGGTTGTACGGCGGTGGTTATTTGCCGAGCAGCTCCTCGACCTTTTTGTAGAGGTCCTCGCCGCGCAGGTTCTTGGCGACAATGTTGCCTGCGGCGTCGATCAGGAAGTTCGAGGGAATACCCTGAATGGCGTAATCCTTCGCGGCCGGATTGTCGAAACCGTTGAGGTCGCTGACCTGAATCCAGTTCATGCCGTTGTCTTTGACGGCGGCGAGCCACTTGTCGCGGTTGTTGTCGAACGACACGCCGTAGATTTCGAAGCCCTTCTTGCGGAACTTGTCGTAGGTCTCTTTCAGGTGGGGAACTTCGCCCATGCAGGGACCGCACCACGAAGCCCAGAAGTCCACGAGCGTGTACTTGTTGGCCGGATTTTCGATCACCGAAGTCAGGGTGACGATCTGCCCTTCGGCGTCGCTCTGCAGGATGTTGATGTAGGGCTGGCCCACGTCGGTGCGCTTTTTCTGCTCGGCGGTGGCCTTCAGCTCCGTCAGCTCTTTAGTCTGCTGCAGCTCGGGTGAGAATTTGGCGATTTCGTCGAGGATTTCCTGTCCCGAAAGTTCATAGGCCATGTTCGGCAGCAGCACGACGCCGAAGAAGTTGTCGCGGTTGGCATCGACCGTCGTACGGGCCAGCTGTTCGAACTCCTCTTCGATCGCTTTGCGGCGCTGGTCGGAGGTCGCTTGGTCGCGGTACTCTTTGACCAACGCACTGCTGGCGGTCGTGTAGGCTTCGGCGGCGTCGTTGGCCGGGGTGCCGGTGGTGTGGCGTACCTGCGGATCGTCGGCGTCGCTCTTGATCGAGATCGTGCCCGGTTCGAGGATGAGCTGCATGGCGAACGCCTGCGGCTGTCCGTCGCGCGAATCGAGCAGGTAGTGCATCGCGGGCGCTCCGGCGGGACCGCTGAAGCGGAATTTACCCGATTTCACGACGGCCGAGTCGATCAGGCTGTCCTGCTGGAACAGGTAGACGGTGCCTTCGAGTCCGGCGATGTCGCCTTCGACGACGTATTTGGGCTGCGTGCTGCAACTGCACAGCACGGCTGCGGAAGCTGCTAAGAGAAATACTTTTTTCATGGTGCAAGAATATTAGGTTATTTTTTGAGTTCTGCCAGTTGTTTTTCCAGCTCGCGGACCTGTTTTTCCAATTCGGGCAGCCGCTTGAAGACCGCCGCCGAACGGTGATACTGCATGCCGGGCAGCGCCGGGTAGCCGAAGCGCACTTCGCCGTCGGGCACGTCCTTGTCCAGTCCGCTCTTCGAGCCGATCTTCACGAAGTCGCCGACGTTTACGTGGTCGGCGATGCCGACCTGTCCTGCGAGGAAGCAGTTGCGGCCCACCCGCGAGGTGCCGGCGATGCCGGTCTGGGCCGAGGATACGGTGTTTTCGCCGACCTGGACGTTGTGGCCGATCTGAATCAGGTTGTCGAGCTTGACGCCCCGGCGGATAACCGTCGAATCGGTCTTGGCGCGGTCGATGCAGGTGTTGGCTCCGATCTCGACGTCGTCTTCGATCACCACGTTGCCCAGCTGCGGAATCTTGTCGAACCCGCCCGCGGCGTTGGGCATGAAGCCGAAACCGTCGGCGCCGATCACGGCTCCGGCGTGCAGGATGCAGTTGCGTCCGATCCGGCAGCCTTCGTAAACCTTGACCCCGGGGTAGAGGATCGTGCCCTCGCCCACCGTAACGCCCGCTCCGAGGTAAACCTGCGGATAGATCTGGCAGTTCTTGCCGATTTTCACGCCCGCTTCGACGACCGTGAAGTCGCCGATGTAGCAGTCGGCTCCCACCTCGGCCTTTTCCGATACCGAAGCCATTTTGCCGATACCGCTGCGGCGGGGCTTGGCGGCGTTGTACATTTCGAGCAGTTTGAGTACGCAGGCGGCGGCGTCGTCCACCTTGATGAGCGTAGCCGAAACCTGCTGCGACGGCTCGAACGAACGGTTTACCAGCACGATCGATGCGCCCGTGCTGTAGAGAAAGGTTTCGTATTTGGGGTTGGTGAGGTAGGTCAGCGAACCCGCTTTGCCCTCCTCGATCGAAGATACGGTGTGTACTTTCGCCTCTTTGCTGCCGACGATGTCGCCGCCTAAAAATCCGGCGATCATTTCGGCCGTGAATTCCATCATAACGATTCGGTTTATAAGTATTTGTTTATGTCGATTCCTTCGGGCATGAACTCCTCCACCGAACGGCCGAACGAAAGTACTTCGCGTACGGTCGAAGAGGATATGTCGGCCACGGGCGAGGGGGTGAAGAGCATGACGGTCGTGATGTCGGGGTAGATC
>CAKVKI010000253.1 GCA_934754975.1 uncultured Alistipes sp.
GCACAATACGCATACGGCGAAACCGGATGATACCCGTATGCCAAATCTACTGAAAATAAAGCGACAATGCAAATCGCAGCGGTCAAAAGTTTAGGTCTCATAGTAGTAATTTTTAACGGTTATTGTATTGGTAGTTTATCTTACTGACGCTTCCTGCAATTTCCTTGCTTGCTCGTTGTCCGTTTCGAGTTTATCAAGCAGCTCTTCGCTCATCGGCTCCCAGCCTAGCGACTGCAGGCGTTCGTAGAGCGCCTTCGACTGCTCATCAATCTGTCGGGAGTAGTCGTCTTCTTTATATCCGTTGTGTTCCGAATACGTCCTGAAAATCGTATCGAGAGATTTACCCAGAATAATAATGCCATTGAAATTTTGCGGATAGTATTTCAGCGACTTCTCGCAACAGCGGCGTGTAAACTCGTCGTAGCACCTGTATTTGCTCCAATATCCGAACGCGAGGTCGGCAAGCTGTGAGGCGACCGTCTCCAGGTCAGTCAGCGGGGCCAGGTACACTTTGTTCTCAATAGTTTTTTCGGGAATCTCGAAATGCTCCTTATAAAAGAATTCCGGGGTTATCTGGTGGGTCGTAAGTTCCACGTTCACCCACTCTTCGGGATACATCTTATCCTCGTTCCGGTAGCGGATAAACACATGGGCCGGAGCATAGGCGATATACGCTTCGGCGCCGAGGGACTCGGCCAGCACTTTGTAGTACATCGGCAGCGAACGGCATTGCCCGTGGTGCGTACGCATCACTTTGCTCACGAACTGATGCGTGAAATCATCGTTTGTGCTTACATTACTGAAATCATAGATAAACGGTTTATGTCCGTTGCCGGAATAAGGGCGGAAAAAGTATTCCGTGAGCGCCAGGTTCTTTCCGGTCTTGTACTGGTCGAGTCCATTGGTTGCGATGAACCGTTGTACGAACGCAACGGCGGTGTCGATGCCATAACAAAAAGCATCGTAATCCAGGTCGCCGTCGTAATAGGCCCACTCTGCAAGAAAAACCGCACGTTTTATGCTCAAGGGGATTTTACCGTCGAGCATATCGGCCATTTCGAGATACGCCTGGCGGTAATGCCGGCTGCGAGGTTCATCCGGCGCATGTCTCTGCGTCGGGCCGCTCTGCTGGCAGCTCGTCTGCTGCAACGGGAATCCGCATAACAGAATGAGGATGCAGATCACCCCTTTTTTGATTAACATCTTTTCCATATGTTTATCTGCCAACGTGCAAGTCAAAGTTAGCTGATAAATCCCAAAACAGGAAGCGAAGACAGCCTTACAACAAGACACTCATTTCACTACAAATCAATATATTGCAAAATAAATATCCTTACATTGAAATGACAGGCTGAAAATGTCGAAAAATCGTCCCGATATAACGCAGGTTTCGCCCTGCTGTTACGGCAACCGCCCGAATTAAAACACCCGCCGTAAATAATTGTTTCCAAAGACATTTCCCCGAAATAAAAACCATGGCTTGCCGTTATTAATAACGTGTATCTTCAAATACGGGAATAAACCATGCCCAAACATGAGGAGCAGAAAAGCCACAGCGGGAAATAAATGAGAATCGGAATAGTCATTTTATCATTATTCTGTATCATATCGGTACAGGCGCAGCATATTACCGGCCGGATAACAGACGACCGGGAACAGCCGATAACCGGTGCGGCCGTCGTTTTGCAGACGATGGATTCCACCTATGTAAGCGCCGCCGTATCGAATGCCGACGGGACATTCAGGCTGAACAGTCGGCCGGAAGCGTATCGTCTTATCGTACAGCATCTTCTGTATCAAACAAAAGAGATTGCGGCCGAAGGTGAAAACGCGGGTGTTATTCGGCTCGCACACAAAGATAACACTCTGGACGAAGTCGTGGTAAAAGCCGAGCGTCCGTTCGTAAAGGTCGAAAACGGACGCTTAGGATACAATTTATTAGTTCTTGCCGGAAACAAGGCCGTAAACAATGCCTATGAAGCGCTGACCAAACTTCCGGGAGTTCAGGAACGGCAGGGAACGCTGACCCTGACCGGAGCCGCGAAACTGACCGTAATGCTGAACGGGAAGCCGACGACCATGGATGCCGGACAGCTCGAAACACTGCTGCGCAACACGCCGGTAAACCGGGTGGAGAAAGCGGAGGTAATGTACAGCGCACCGCCCGAATATCATACGAGGGGCGCGGTCATCAACGTCGTCTTGAAACGCCCGAACGACTATTCGTTTCAGGGAGAAGTAAGCGCGGACTACAAAGCCCGCTATTTCAACAGCGGCGGAATGGCCGGAAACTTCCGTCTGTCCACGCCCAAAATGACTTTCGACGCGATGTACGGCGCCGCAGACACCAAGAACATGGAATATATGGATCTTTATTCCAGGCACACCCTGCAAGGACAGGTACACGACATCGTGCAGAACGAACAACTGCGCAGCAAATATTGGAATCACAATTTCAGAACGGCGTTCGAATACGATTTCAGCGACAAAAATAATATCAGCATAGCCTACACGGGCAACTTCGCCCCCGACCAGCACAACAACAGCAGGACGACAGGCAATTACCAGACCGGGAACATCGACAAGAAGATCGACAGCCGGATGCACAACCTCGCCTTGCAGTATCATTCCGGATTCGGACTCGAAATAGGCGGGGACTATACGCATTACACCTCCGACAACGACCAGATTTTCGACACGGAATTCCAGGACGGCGGCCGGAGCCGCTTCTCGACGAGCGGAGGACAACGCATCGAGCGGTATTCCGTTTATGCAGATCAGAAACACCAATTGCCGAAACAATGGAGTTTGGGCTACGGAGCGTCCTACCGCTTCGCCAAAGACCGGGACTTCCAAACTTACGCG
Source organism: uncultured Alistipes sp. (assembly GCA_934754975.1). Taxonomy (GTDB): domain Bacteria; phylum Bacteroidota; class Bacteroidia; order Bacteroidales; family Rikenellaceae; genus Alistipes. The sequence goes on from CAKVKI010000253.1 coordinate 2,866, forward strand.
GAGGTAAGCGGGGATATCCAGACGCAGGATACGGACTCCGATCTGGACGAACAGACCGCCGGATTCTATGTCTCCCTGAGCAAAAACTACGCATCGGGAACCTCCCTGTCCGTTTCCGCCGCCGGAGAATACTACACGATCGGCGGCTATCACAAATGGGCTGTCCATCCGCAGGCGTCGCTGACCTACCTCAAAACCCCGAAGCATGTCTTCCAGCTCTCGCTGTCTACGGACAAAACCTATCCGGGATATTGGGATATGCAGTCTTCCGTAAGCTACCTCAACGGATATACCGAACTGTGGGGAACGCCGGGGCTGAAACCGATGACGACTTACAGCCTGAACGGAAGTTATATCCTAAAGCAAAAATACATTTTCAGCCTGTTTTTCACGCACACGTCGGATTATTTCATACAGACGGCCTATCAATCGACCGAGCGGCTGGCATTAATCTACAAAAATGCGAACTGGAATTATATGCGGCTGTGGGGTGCGAACCTCGTACTGCCTTTCAAGGCCGGAAATTGGCTGGAATCGCGCCTGACTCTGACCGGAATGCAGATGCGGCAGCGCTGCGACGATTTCTTCGACATTCCTTTCGACCGGGAAAAATGGGTATTCGGCGCATCCTCGGACAATACGTTCAAAGCGACTGAAAACCTGGCTTTCGAGTTAACAGGGAGCGTGCAAACCCCGGCTTTGCAGGGAACGTTCGATATCGGGACCTTTTTCGATCTCACGGCAGGGGTGAAATGGAGCTTTGCGAATGACAGGATGAGTCTGTCGGCCCGTTGCAGCGACCTGTTCAATACCGGGATGCCCAAATTAAAAGTGCGTTTCAAGGGACAATACCTGGATATGAACAGCGCGCCCTATTCACGGGCCTTCACCATTCATTTCAGCTACCGCTTCGGGGGATATAAGAAAAAGGAGATCCGGAACGTGGATACGTCACGATTCGGGCATTAACGGATTCCGCAGGGCCCACGGCGCACGGGCAGGCTGAAATACAAAAAAAAAACGGAACCCGGCAAGGGCTCCGCACATCATTCGGCATCTATCCGCTTTATTTGGAATATTCGATCAGCAATTGATTGACAACGCTCACGAAGACGTAGCATATTACAAAAACGACAATGCTTTTCCACCCTTTCATATTGGCCGAAACGAGGTAAGCGAAGCATCCCCAGACCATCGACCAGACCATCGAAACCGACAAAACGATCACAATCAGATTGTATGCGGCATGTTTCATCACCTCGCCTGCGCTCCGGGGTTCGCAGACAATGCCGCCCAGCCATTTGGAACAAAGGCTCAGAACACCCAGAATAACGATCGTCGGCAGCATCGCAAAGAGGTTGGTGGCAAAGATA
>CAKVKI010000254.1 GCA_934754975.1 uncultured Alistipes sp.
ATCGGCATCGACGCCCTCGGCGAAGAAGTCGTCGTAATGCGTATAGCAATACTTTTCGGGGAGTCCGAAGGCGTCGGCCATGGCGCGGCGGCGCAGGTCGTTGACCTCGACGATCCCGGCCAATCGGAGCTGTTCGGGATTCCGCCGGGCGTATTCGAGGTATTTATGGGCCCGGTTTCCGGCGCCGATCACGACGATCCGCACGGGCCGGGAGACGGTTGGTTCAGTTTTCATCGGGAGTTACGGAAATTGCAGCGGCTGCCACGGCTCCGCCGTCCGCCGCATCGCGGCGTTCGATGCGGGCCGAAAGGCGGATACTCAGTTCGTAGAGCCAGTAAAGGGGTATGATAACCAGGATCAGGCTGAAGATGTCGGGCGGCGTGATGATCGCGGCGATCACCAGCAGGCCGACGAACGCATGGCGGCGGTAGCGTTTCAGAAACGACGACGACACCAGCCCCATGCGGGTCAGGAAATAGACCAGCAGCGGCAGCTGGAACACCAGCGCCGAAGCCAGCGATGCGACGATCACGGTCGAAAGATACTGATTGACGTCGATCATGTTGACGATCGAAGCGCTGGCCTGATAATTAATGAAGAAGCTGACCGAGAGCGGCACGATGACGATATAGCCAAAAAGCAGTCCCGTGAAGAAGCAGGCCGAGACCCAAAATACGAAGCGGTGCGTGGCGGCGATTTCGCGCTGCGTGAGCGCAGGCTTGACGAAACGCCAGAACTCCCAGAGTACATAGGGCATGGCCAATACGAGCCCCGTCACGAACGAGATCTTCATATGCAGGTTGAACTGCCCCGCCATGGCGGTATTGATAACCCGGAAGTCGAGGTTCGAAACGTCGAACGCTTCGGGATTGACGCTCAGCGAGAGACCCGTGAAGCCGTTGATCCAGCCGCAGAGCGCGGCAAGGCCGTGCCCGGTCTCCACCAGCAGCCGGTTGGTCGGAAAATCGGCGCTCTTGGGACCGAAAAGCACCACGTCGATCAGCAAATGCCGGGCGAAAAATGCGGCGACGGCAATTACGACCACAGCGGCGGCGCCGCGCACCAAGTGGGGACGCAGTGCCGCGAAATGGCCCCAGAAGTCCATCTCCGCGCCTTTGATTCCGGTGTTTCGTTCCGACATGTCAATTCGTTTTCGGATTCGTACCGTACCTCGGATTATTCATTCGCAGCTTTATCTTTCGGGGCTTCCGTCGGGGAAGCTTTCTTGTCTTCGGCCGAATAATCCGTATTCATGGCGTCCTTGAACTCCCGCACGCCGCGGCCCACGCCGCGCATCAGTTCGGGAATTTTCGCACCGCCGAAGAGCAGTATTACGACGAATACGATAATCAGCAGCTGGCCGTATCCGATTACACAAGGTATAAACATAGTCTTAGCGTTTTTTGCGTTTCATAATTCAACTGCGGCCCCTGCCGCATCCATGCGACGCCTGCGGCCCGTCCGGACGATCCCGGACGGGCGGCGGGCATCGCTGTTTATTTGCGTCCGGCTTCGGCGCTCAGGTCCAGCACGCGCAGGTTGCGGAACTGGATGCCTGCACCGTGGCCCAGCAGGCCGAGGTGGCCTTTCTTGTTGAAGAGTCCGGGATGGTTCTTGCCGTCGACCGTATAGGGATTCTTCTTCGAGCCGTCCTCCGAGACGTTGTGTCCCTTGCACGCTTCGCGGATATCGCCGTCGAGGATCACGCGGCCGTTGACCGTGACCTTAATGCGGTCGCCCACGGCGTGTATCTCCATCGTATTCCACGTTCCCAGATCGCCGAACACGACGTGTTCCTGTGCCGGGATGATGCCGTAAACGGAGCCGTGCTGCTGGTAGATGCGCAGGTTCTTGTAGATCGGCGCATCGTGGTCGAGAATCTGGATCTCCATGCCGTGATAGGCGGCGTCCACACCCATCGGCGTACGGATGCCGATGCCGTTGTTGACGCCCCGGCGCAGGAAGCGGAACTCGAAGCGCAGGTCGAAATCGCCGTACTCCTTAACCGTATAGAGGTTGCCCGATCCGCCGTAGGAAGCGGTCACGTCGATCGTGCCGTCCAGCGGTACGTAATTGACCGTGTTGCCCGTCCATTTGTGCAGCGAACGACCGTCGAAAAGCACTTCGTAACCCTGCGCCGCCTCTTCGGGCGAAAGCTCGAAAACAGGCGTCGAGGGCAGTTCGCCGATGTAGAGGTTGCGGAAGCAGGCGGGAGCCGCCAGACCCGACAGTTCGATGCGCCCGCCGACGTAAACCGGCTCGCCGGGAGCGCAGGGGTTCGTCAGCACGACATTCTCGGCCACCGTCACCCCGTTCTCGATCAGCGTGATGCGGTCATCGACGACTTTGGCGTAGAGCGTATTCCATATGCCGGGAGCGTTATCCGCAACGACAGCCGAAACATTGGCCTGTCCTTCGCCCGTCAGCCCGGTGCCTTCGGCTCCGCCCAACCGTATCTGGGGCATCGAACGCACGGCAAGTCCGGCTTCGCCTTCGGAACGCCATTCGAGCCAGAGTTCGAAATTTTCGTATTCCTTTTCGGTTCCGATCGTACTCGGGGCCTTGCCTGCGAAAACGAGGGTGTTTCCGTCAACGCTCCAGTTCGCAGCCACCGCTTCGGCGGCGGCTTTGCGCAGTCCGGCAAGCCGGCGGGCCGGGAGCGTCCGCTCCTGGGCGGGATCGGCGGCCACGGCGGTCCATCCTTCGAGACCAGCCACCGGAAGGGCGGCGAAGCCCGCTGCGGGGATGTTATCGAGCAGTCCGGTGATTTCATCGACGGCGTATCCGGCGTCGGCATCGGATTTGGCCAGCTCTTTATAGACTTCACGGGCCTGTTCCAACGCCCTGCGGACTGCTTCGCCGCCCGGCATGGGTTTGCTCTTGGCGACGATCGTCTTCACGGCTGCAGCGGCGGCCCCGGCGGTTTCGGGATCGGACAGGCAGTCGGCGGCCAGCATCAGGGCGGGCACTTCATGGACGCCCGAAAGGTAGCCGAGCAGTTTGTTCCGCACGGCGGCCGAAGGTTTGAGTTCGAGTCCCTGCCGGTAGAGCTGGAAGCGGCGGACCGGAGTCGCGGGCTGTTTGGCGCAAAGGTCGGCATAGCGCATCAGGGCGCGGTCGGCCAAAGCCGGATTTTCAGCGGCGATACGGTAAAGGATATCGGTCATCGCAGGGTTTTCGACCGTCAGCAGGGCGGCGAAAGCGGCTTCACGGTCTTCATCGCGGAATAATCCGGCCAGCAGGCTGACGACAGCTTCGGGCGTACCGGTCTGCGCCAGCACGGGATAATAGCGCGCCGGGATTTTCGACGCCTGCATATAGCCTGCGATCGTATCGTATTGTTTGTCCTCCGGAAGCTGTGCCAAGGTCCGGATCAGCGCAGTCTGGATTTGCGCCGCATGCTGCCCGTCGGCGGCATCGAGCAACTCAGCCAGACGGTCCATATGCCGGGGTCCGGCCACATAGGGCAAAGCGGCATAGGCGGCTTCGCTCACCTGCGAGTCGGAAGAGCCGAGCAGTGCGAAAACGCGGTCCGCGGCTACGGTCATGCGGCGCGCGGCGGCCAGTCTGAGGGCCGGAACGAGAACTTTCGCATCGTCCCGCGCAAGCAGTTGTTCGACCTGCGGGTTGATACGGCCGTTGAAGGCCATGAGGGCCTTCATCGCGGCCTTGGCATGAGGACCTTCGAGCGCCGAAGCCAGCGCGGCAAGCGCCTGCCCGCCGCCGATGCGGCCCGAAGCTTCGATAGCGGCCCGCGCAACCCGGTCGTCGGACGAAGCCACGGCCGCCGTAATCAAACCGCTCTGCGACACGGCGCCGCAGTCGCCCAGCCACGCAAGCACCGCGGCACGGGTTTCGGCGTCATAGCGCGGCATGCCGGCGGCAACCCGCGCAAAGATTTCGTCGTCGCCTTTGCCGAGCGTCTGCAAAGCGGCATAGCGGTATTCGGCAGGTCCCTCTTTGACGGCAGCCAGCACATAGGGCATCGCCTTTTCGCGGCCGAGGCCATCGACAAGCACCGCGAGAGCCGCGCCGCGCACATACTGGCAATCACACTCAAGCAAGCCCTTGGCGGCTTTCACGGCCTGCCGGGCGTCTCCTGCGGCCACGAGGTTCGCAAGCAGGCGCAGGTAAGCGTCGGCGGCTCCGGCGTTATCCCAGCCGTAACCTGCCTTGGCGGCAGCGGCGGCCAGCGGTTTGAGCGAAGCGCGCGAACCGCAGACGGCCAGTGCATTGT
>CAKVKI010000255.1 GCA_934754975.1 uncultured Alistipes sp.
ATATAACGGTCTTTGAATTTCCGGATTGCCGTTTGTGCTTTGGTCGAGACTACCGTATGGATGCCGCCGACTTTGTTGCATACCTCCCAACTTACCTCGAAAAGGTAATCGGGGGTCAGTTTTGCATTACTCATATTTGTGCTGCTTGTTTGTAATTTACTTATCGAATTGGTTGAAAACCGCTGCAAAGGTAATACTTATATTTATATTAAACAATCTTGTAGAGATAATTACTAAAAAAATTTAAGAATAACTTAACATTTCAGTTTCACTTGGTTGCGCGCTCCGTTATGTTTCGAAAAGCGCCTCGATCACGGCGTCCGAGATCAGGAATCTTTCCGGAGGAACCGCCAATCGTCCGCCCGCGTCGCGGAGCGCGCCGGTCCGCAGGTACGGAGCCGCCTCTTTGCGCATCCGTTCCAGCCGTTTCGCACCGAAACGGGCCGCGACCTCCTGCGTGTCGATTCCCTCGGCTGTGCGGAGCGCCGTCATGACGTACTCGTTGAAGCGGTCCCTGCCCGTGAGCGTTTCGCGTTCCGCCGGATCGCCTGCGATGTAGCGTTCTACGGAACTGACGTTCCAATGCCGCTCCTCCCCGTCGAACGAGTGCGCCGCAGGGCCGATGCCGAGGTATTTCGTCCCGTGCCAGTACGCCGCATTGTGGCGGGCGCGGAAGCCCGGGAGGGCGAAATTCGAGACTTCGTAATGTTCGAATCCCGCTTCGGTCAGCACCTCGTGAACCAGGAGAAACTCCGTTTCGCTGACCTGCTCGTCCACGGCCCGGAACTCGCCCCGCGCAGCGCGCCGTCCGAAAGCCGTATCGGGTTCGACGGTCAAATGATATGCCGAAATATGCTGTACGCCGAGCGAAAGGGCCGCGTCGAGCGAACGGCGCAGCGTATCGCCGCCGAAACCCGGCACGCCGAAGATCAGATCGACGGTGATGTTCCCGAAGCCGGTGCATTGCGCCGCGCGGACCGCTTCGGCCGCCTGCGCGGCAGTATGGCGGCGGTTCATCAGCTTCAGGCAGTCGTCGTCGAACGACTGGACGCCGATCGAAAGACGGTCGACGCCCGCTTCGAGCAGGCCGCCGAGGTATTCGGGCGTCAGGTCGTCGGGATTGGCTTCGAGCGTCGTTTCCTCGGCGCCGGAGCAGTCGAAAAGCTGTGCGGCGTGGTCCAGCAGCCCCCTGATCGCCTCGGGTGCGCAGAGCGACGGTGTTCCGCCGCCGAAGTAGCGGGTCGTCACCGCTTCGCCGCCCGGATAACCGCACCGGTCGTCCAATTCGCGGTGCATGGCCGCCAACAGGCTGTCCATGCGCCGCAGATCGACGCTTTTGTAAAAATCGCAGTAGGCGCAGACGCGCTTGCAGAAGGGTATGTGGAAATAGAGTCCGGCCATGGTTACCAAAGTTAAGAAAAAAACGGAGACGGCGGCACATTATTTTCCGATTTTTCCGAAATAGGCCGGAAGCCGGGGTTTTCCGCGGTTACCAGATGGATTCGGCGGAGAATATTTCCAGCTCCCGGACCTTGATCCGGTTGCCCCGGAAGCGGAATCCCTCGTCGTTGCCCGCCTGCGGGCGGCGTTCCATCGAATAGGAGTACAGGCCGCCGTCGATAAACACTTCGACCGAGGTGCGGTCGATGTAGATGTCGGCCGTCAATTGCATGCTGGTCGGGTCCTGCGGGGAGTAGAAACGGCCGTTGAGCGTATTGGAATTCATGTCGTAAGCGACGAGCTGCTGGCCGTAGAGGTTGAGACCGGCGTCCGTGGCGTGCGACAACTCGATCGTCGTCCGGATCCGCAGGCGGTCGGCGTCGCGGAACTCCTCCATTTTCCGGTCGGCTTCGCCCGAAGTCAGATCCTGCCACTTGCGCAGGGGACGGAACAGCTGCTCAACCTCCCCGATCGGCGCGCTGACCAGCCGGACGCCCTCCTTGGTCGTGCGCAGCGTAAGCTCGGTGGGCAGGAGCATCATTCCCTTGAAAGGCATGCCGGGGTGCGAAATGCGTCCCCAGCCGATCTGGATGCGCCGTCCGTCCGATGCCGGGATGTTCGTGTAGGTCTGGGCCGCATAGATGCTCCCGGTCGTGTAGCAGTGCTTGCCCGATTCGGGCCGGAACTCCCGTCCGTCGAAGGAGCCGGTCATGTAGGTCCCCGAAGCGCCGTACATGACCCACTTCGTGTTTTCGGGGTTGCCGTCCACGGGCAGCTCGAACAGCTCCGGACACTCCCAGAATCCGGTGACGTGGCTCTCGTATTTCCATGTTTTCAGGTCGGCCGAGGTGTAGACCGAGTGTCCGTCGCGCTCGTTGAGGACCAGCACCCAATGCCGGCCGGGTCCATACCAAAATACTTTCGGGTCGCGCGTATCCCGGCTGTCCCACCTCTCTTTGGAGTCGATCACCGGATTGCCGGCGTATTTGGCGAACGTGCGGCCGTTGTCGAGGCTGTAGGCAATGCACTGCGTCTGCCGGTCGGGAGCCGCCGCCGTGTAGACTGCGATCATGGCCGGGGCGTCGCCGCGGTTGAAGCCGGCGGTATTGGCGGAGTCGATGACCGCCGAGCCGGAGAACATCGTTCCCAGGCCGTCCGGACTGAGTGCGTCGGGCAGCTCTTCCCAATGCACGAGGTCCCGGCTTACGGCATGTCCCCAGTGCATGTTCTCCCACTCGCGTTCGAAGGGATTGTGCTGGTAGAACAGGTGGTATTCGCCGTCGTGGTATAGCAGGCCGTTGGGATCGTTGATCCAGCCCCTGCGGGTGGTGAAGTGGAACTGGGGGCGGTTCTTTTCGCTGTACAGGCTGTCCTGTCCGGCGATCCGGTCCGACTGATAGATGCCGCCGAGTCCGCGCGGGTCGCCGTCGTAGCTGATGCGGACGGTTTTTCCCGCGAAGGCGGACATGTCTTTGAAGACCCAGTAATCCGCCTCTTCGGGAGCCAGCCTGATTACGACGCGCAGATCCGGTTCCCCGTCGGTTCCGAACGTCATCCGGCCCCGCTCCTGCCGCTGGGAAACGGGGAAATTCAGGTATCTCTTCGTTATTTTGAACGAGATGTCTCCGGTTTGCGCTGCTGCCGTGCTGAGCGGCAGCAGCGAGCAGAGCAGCAAGGTCATTTTTGTCGGTGTTTTCATGGCGGGGCGGTTGTTTGGGAGGTTAGGCGAAATGGGCTTCGGGCGGTTTGGTCCGGAGCGGTTTTCCGGCCTGTCGGCGGACGGAAAACCGCTGTCATTCAAAGATAGCAAAAAATTGCGGGAAGAAAAAGAGCTTCTCTGCGGCACGGTCGCAAAATTGCGGCAGAATGTTTGCGATACGGGCTTTGTTCCGCTTTGCGCACGGCTTTCGGCGGACGTGATACGGCGTTATAAATGAATCATATACGCATATCGGAAAAAATAATGGTCTTTTTTTGTGTTTTTCACTGTTAATTTTTTCACAAGTGTAAAAGTTTTTCTACCTTTGTGCGGTTAAAGTCCGGACAATCGGATTTCGACGTTAGGTTAAATCTGGGATTTGATGTTTTATTAAAAATAACAATTGCTATGAACAAAATGGATTTGAAAAAGTACGGGATCACGGGCGTAACCGAGATCGTGTACAATCCGTCGTACGACGAACTCTTCCGCGAGGAGACCAAGAAGGGCCTCCGCGGTTTCGAAAAGGGTCAGGAGACCGACATGGGCGCCGTGAACGTGATGACCGGCGTCTATACCGGCCGTTCGCCCAAGGACAAGTTCTTCGTCATGGACGAGACCACCAAGGATACGATCTGGTGGACTTCCGACGAGTATAAGAACGACAACAAGCCCGTAACCAAGGCTGCCTGGAAAGAGCTGAAGAAGCTCGCTTCGCAGGAGCTGTCGGGCAAGAAACTCTACGTTGTGGATACTTTCTGCGGCGCCAACGAGAACTCGCGTCTGAAAATCCGCTTCATCATGGAGGTAGCCTGGCAGGCGCACTTCGTAAAGAACATGTTCATCCGTCCGACCGACGCCGAACTGGAGACTTACGGAGAGCCTGATTTCGTAGTCCTCAACGCTTCGAAAGCCAAGGTTAAGAACTACAAGAAACTCGGCCTGAACTCGGAGACGGCCGTTGTCTTCAACCTCACCGAGAAGATGCAGGTTATCCTCAACACCTGGTACGGCGGCGAGATGAAGAAGGGTATGTTCTCCTACATGAACTACCTGCTGCCGCTGAAGGGCATGGCTTCGATGCACTGCTCGG
>CAKVKI010000256.1 GCA_934754975.1 uncultured Alistipes sp.
ACTTCGGCATCCGCAAGCGCCTGCTGGAATACGACGACGTGATGAACTCGCAGCGCGAGGTGATCTACACCCGCCGGCGCCATGCACTCTACGGAGAGCGCATCGAGATCGACCTCAACAACATCATGTACGACTATGCCGACAACTTCGTGGAGACCAACCGCGGCATCGAGTTCGAGGATTTCCGCTTCGAGCTGATCCGCGAAGTGGCCGTAGAACCGTCGTTCAGCGAAGAGACCTATGGTTCGGCCAAGCCCGCCGAGTTGGCGGAACTGATCGTCAAAGACCTCAAGGACGCTTATGCGCGCCGTGCGAAGGCCGTAGCCGACACGGTACGCCCCGTCATGGAGCGCATCTACGAGGACAAGAAGGATCAGCTGGATTCGAACATCTATTTCCCGATTACGGACGGACACCTGGGGTACAACGTCCCGGTAAACCTGCTGAAGTGCAAGAATACGGACGGCGCGGAGATTTACAAGATATTCTCGAAAGTGGTGATGTTCACCACCATCGACGACGCATGGCGCGAACACCTGCGCGAAATGGACGACCTGCGCCAGAGCGTGCAGAACGCCACCTACGAGCAGAAAGACCCGCTGCTGATCTACAAGTTCGAGTCGTTCGGACTGTTCTCGAAGATGATCGTCAAGGTCAACCGCGACGTGCTGGCGATCCTCAACAAGGCCTACATTCCGGTGCGGGACCAGAACGCCGAAGCCGTACAGCGTCAGCGTCAGGAGCGCGCCAAGGTGGACGTGAACAAACTGCAGGCTTCGCGCATGCAGGCGGCGGCGCAGGCCGGACAGCAGGACAAGCAGAAACCGATGCCGATGCACGTCGAGAAGAAAGTGGGCCGCAACGATCCCTGCCCCTGCGGAAGCGGCAAGAAATACAAACAGTGCCACGGCAAAGGAATGTAAACCGGAAATGGGCTACAACGAAGAAAAACAACGGCAGCTGGATATCCGTTACCTGCGCATGGCGCGCATCTGGGCGGAAAATTCGTACTGCGTGCGCCGCAAGGTCGGAGCGCTGATCGTCAAAGACAAGATGATTATATCCGACGGTTACAACGGCACGCCTTCGGGGTTCGAGAACATCTGCGAGGATGAAAACGGCCATACCAAGCCCTATGTCCTCCACGCCGAAGCCAACGCCATCACCAAGGTCGCCAAAAGCGCCAACAACTGCGACGGCTCGACGCTCTACATCACCGCCGCCCCCTGCATCGAATGTTCGAAGCTGATTATTCAGGCGGGTATCAAACGGGTGGTGTACTGCGAGGAATACCGTTCGGAAGAGGGGCTGGACCTGTTGCGCAAAGTAGGTATCGAGTGTGTGCAGCACGCAGTGGAAAATTGCTGATCGGAATGGAGATCAAACCGGCGGCAATCCTCGTGACATGATTTTGCATCCGGCTCTTCTCGACCGGTAAACTGCTCGTGCAGACTGAAGCAATCCAAATAAGGAGCCGCATGCGGCTCCTTATTTATATATGCCCGGACAGATCCCGGCAGGAGACGGATTTGCATTTCCCGGAAAATTTCCTTACTTTTAAAGGTATAAACCACAAAACCGAATCGGTATGAAACGCATCGTCATCGTCGGAGCTACATCGGGCATCGGGCTCGAAGTCGCAAAACTCTGTATTCAGGCTGGTTGGCAGATCGGGGCCGCAGGCCGGCGCGAAGAGGCGCTCGAAGCGCTCCGCATCCAGGCTCCGGACCGGATCGTGACCGAATCGCTGGACATCACGCACGGCGATGCGCCCGAACACCTGTCGCGACTGATCGACAAGTTGGGCGGAATGGACATTTACCTGCACTGTTCGGGCATCGGGAAACGCAACACCGACCTGCATCCCGACATCGAGATCGACACCCTGCGCACCAACGGCGAAGGATTCGTACGCATGGTCACGGCGGCTTTCGGCTATTTCCGTGCCCACGGCGGCGGACACCTGGCCGTCATCAGTTCGATCGCCGGCACCAAAGGACTCGGAAGCGCCCCGGCTTACTCGGCCACCAAACGCATGCAGAATACCTACATCGACGCGCTGGCGCAGTTGGCCCATATGGAGAAACTGAATATCCGCTTTACGGACATACGACCGGGATTCGTGGCTACTCCCCTGCTGGCCGGCGACGGGCATTATCCGATGCTGATGCAGGTCGGGAAAGTCGCCGCTAGGATTATGAAAGTGCTGAAGCGGCAGCGCCGCCGCGTGGTGATCGACCGCCGCTATGCGGTCATGGTATTCTTCTGGAAGATGATTCCCGAATGGCTGTGGGAACGGCTCAACATCCGCAAGAACGACTGACGGCAAAACATCCGTAATAAGACACCTGCAATGAAGGGTTCGCGGCAACTCCCCTGCGGACCGACGACAGGCGGTGTCCGATGCTGATGCGGCTCGAAAAGGGCGCAGCCAGAAACTTTCAACGAGGCTCCGCACATAAAAACAAAACGGAACGGAGGTGCGGCTAAACGGCAGCAGCCCCTCCATCTCCCGGATTGTCGGTGCCTCCGGCTCGTAAATTCGATTCCTCACCGAGGTCGGATTCCTCACAAACAGATTCCACACAAAAATCGGACTTCGTCCCAAACGGATCCGGCAGTCAAGGCGATGCAACATAAAACGAACCTCCCGGTCTCTGCAGAGCCGGGAGGTTTTATTTTCATATTGAACGGCAGATCGTCCGGATCAGAACGGCAGATCGTCCGGATCGTCGGCCGGAATCGACGGCGCGGGTGCAGGCTTCGGAGCCGCAGGCTGCTGGTAAGCACCCGAAGGCTGCGCGGGGGCCTGCTGTTGCTGCTGCGAACCGTATCCCTGCTGTCCGTCGGACGACGGGTTGTCGCTGCGGCGGCCCAGCAGATTCATCACATCGGCAAGAATCTCGGTCGTATAGCGTTTGTTATTATCCTTGTCCATCCATTCGCGGGTGCGCAGGCGGCCCTCGATGTAAATTTGCGTGCCTTTGCGGACATACTTGTCCACCACGTCGGCCAGACCGCGCCAAAGCGTGATCGTATGCCATTCGGTATGCTCCTTGGCTTCGTTGGCCTGCCGGTCGAACAATCGCTCGGTCGTCGCCAAACGCACGCGCGCAACCTTCACACCGCTCTCGGTGGTCCGGATTTCGGGGTCGATGCCGACGTTGCCGATCAGAATTACTTTATTTACCATATTTTACAACATTAAAATTATCAATACCATACGGCCGGCCGAAAAATCGGTCTCCGCCGTCTGCCGCGCACTATGATTTCGCACAGAGATTCAGAAGCAGCAGGCAACTTTATTGCGTGAACGCCGACGACCGAAAAAACGACGGAAAACAGCGTCCGGCTCAGAGTTCCTTTATCATGCGCTTAAAAAGCACTTCCATTCTGACGCCGGCCTTCCTGCCCTGGCGCTGCACGTCTTCGTGGTCGCCGACTTCGTCCGAAAGTCCGCAGTTGGTGATGACCGAAACGCCGAAGACAGGGATCGACATATGGCGCGCCACGATCACCTCGGGGACAGTGGACATGCCGGCCGCATCGCCGCCGATATTCTTGAAATAGCGGTATTCGGCCTGCGTCTCGAACGTCGGGCCCGTACCGCCGACATACACGCCGTACTGGAGCTTGATATTCTCCTCCTCGGCGATAGCGGTCGCCTTGGCGATCAGCGCCTTGTCGTAACAGTTGTGCATATCCGGAAAACGGGGACCCAGTTCGGCGATGTTGGGACCGATCAGCGGATTGGGCATCAGGTTGATATGGTCGGTGATGACCATCAGGTCGCCGACGCGGAACGAGGTGTTGATACCGCCCGAAGCGTTCGACACGAAGAGGTATTTGATGCCGAGCTGCTGCATGACGCGCACCGGGAAGGTCACCTGCTGCATGCCGTAGCCTTCGTAATAGTGGAAACGGCCCTGCATGGCCACGACCCTGCGGCCCTCGACCATGCCGAAAATCATACGGCCTTTGTGTCCTTCGACCGTGGAGACGGGAAATCCCGGAATATCCTTGTATTCGATGGCGAAACGCGTCTCGATCTTATCGGCGAAGCCGCCCAAACCGGTGCCGAGGATGACGCCCACCTCGGGAGCGAAAGAGTCGGTAGCAGCGTCGATGAAAGCCGCTGTTTTTTTAATTTCCTCTAACATCTTCTTCCAGTTTTTGCAGAAAATCCGTTGCCGAATCCTCTATGAATGAAATATTTATC
>CAKVKI010000257.1 GCA_934754975.1 uncultured Alistipes sp.
GCGTGGATTCGATGGTCATGCTGTCGCTCTTCACGCGCAGCGGCTACCGGGTCGGCGTGGCCCACTGCAACTTCCAGCTGCGGGGCACGGAGAGCGACGAGGACGAAGTGCTGGTGGAAGAGGAGGCGCGAAAATGCGGCGTCGAGTTCTACAACAAGCGTTTCGAGACCACGGCCGAGATGGAGCGCACGGGCGAGTCGATGGAGATGGCGGCCCGGCGGCTGCGCTACGCATGGTTCGACGCCCTGAGCCGCGAACACGGTTACACGGTGGTGGCGATCGCGCACCATGCCGACGACTCGATCGAGACGTTCTTCATCAACCTGCTGCGCGGCACGGGCCTGCGCGGGCTGACGGGTATTTCGACGCAGGTCGGCAAGGTCGTCCGGCCGCTGATGTTCGCTTCGCGCAAGGAGATTCTGGAGTACGCCGTCGCCAACCGCATCCCCTTCCGGGAGGATTCGTCGAACCGCTCGACCAAGTACCTGCGCAACAAGATACGGCTGGGGCTGATTCCCCGCATCCGGGAGATCAACCCCAAGTTCACGAGTCTCATGCGCCGCAACATCGCGCGGCTGACCGACGCCCAGCTCTTCATCAACCACGGCATCGAGCGCATTCGCGGCGAAGCGGTGACCTCCGAGAACGGATTGGACACGATACACCTCGACCGCATCGACCCCGCGTTTCCGCAGGAATTCGTCATCTACGAACTGCTCAACTCGGCCTACGGATTCAAGGGCGACGTCATCGACTCGCTCTGCCATTCGCTCAAACACGGCATGACGGGCCGCCGCTTCTACTCGCGCGAGCGGGTCGCATACGTGGACCGCGGCACGATCGTCGTGGCCCCGATCGCCCCCGACGACGCATGCCGGACGACCGTCGAGCGGGGCGCACCGCGCAGTTACTGCGGCAATTCGGCGCTCTATTTCGAATACTGCGACATCGACGCGATCAAGAACTTCGGCGTACCGGAGAACATCGCGCAGGTCGATGCCGACCTACTGAAATTCCCGCTCACGCTGCGCCGCTGGCGCGAGGGCGACTGTTTCGTCCCCTTCGGCATGACGGGCCGCAAGAAGGTGAGCGACTTCCTGATCGACGCCAAGGTCTCGATGGCCGAGAAAGAACGGCAGTTCGTCCTGCTCTCGGGCGACGAGATCGTATGGCTCGTCGGCCGCCGTATCGACGACCGTTACCGCCTGACGCCCGACACGGAAAACGTGCTGCGCATCACCAAAGAAATTGTATAACACGCCGGGACCGACGATTCCGCCCGTCCCGCTGCCGGGCCGGATTACAACGGAAATATCCCGGCCCGAATCCGGCCCCGCCGGACCAATGATTGAGATATGGCCAAAAGCGCACTGAAATTCAAAGACTCCGTCGCCGCATACGAACAGCTGGCGCAGGAGATTGCCGCACGGCGGTTCGTACCCGTATACCTGCTCATGGGCGAAGAGAGTTACTTTATCGACGCCATCGCCGACCGGCTTGCGGCGACGATCCTCGGCGAAGCGGAACGGGCTTTCAACCAGATCACCGTCTACGGCAAGGACTCCGAGGTGGGACAGGTCATCAATCTCTGCCGCCAGATGCCGATGATGGGTTCGTACCAGGTCGTCATCCTCAAGGAGGCGCAGCAGCTGCGCGGACTGGACAAACTCTCGCTCTACACGCAGAAACCCTCGCCCACGACGATTCTCGTGATCTGCCACAAGGAGAAAAACGCCGACAAGCGTTCGGCATTCTACAAAGGCTGCGCCGCCAACGGCACGGTGCTGGAGTCGATACGTCCGCGCGATTACGAAATCGCATCGTGGCTCCAGCAGTTCATCGCCAAGAAGGGACTCTCCATCGACGCCAAGGCGCTCTCGATGCTCACCGACCACTTGGGAACGAACATCTCGAAAATCTCGAACGAACTGGGCAAACTGGTCGTTTCGCTGCCCGAAGGGACCAAGCGCATCACCGACGCCGACATCGAAGCCAACATCGGCATTTCGAAGGATTTCAACAACTTCGAACTATGCAAGGCCGTAGTGACCAGAGACATGGCGCGCGCGCTGATGATCGCCGAGCATTTCGCCCGCAACCCCAAGGACAACCCGCTGCTGGTCACCGTGCTGGCGCTGTTCGGCCAATTCAAGGAGCTGTTCGTCGTGAACTACCTGCGCTGGACGGCGCGCCACAAGGGCGTGCCTTTCCCGCCCGACGCAGAGCTGATGCGCATCCTCAAGAAAAGCAACGTCTACGTACTCGGCGAGATCAAGCAGAACGCCGCCAACTGGGACAACCGCAGGGTATTCAACATCCTCGGCCTGCTGCGCGAATACGACGCCAAAAGCAAGGGCATGAACGCCGGCGGAGCATCGGACGGAGAGCTGCTGCGCGAACTGCTGCTCAAAATCTTCCTACTCTGATGCAGGAGGTCTACCTATACCAGACCGTTCACGTCCTCGACGGCAGGTGTCTCCACCTGCCTGCGCATCTGGCCGTACTCGATCATTGGTCGCGCGAGCTTTTCGGACGTCCGGCAGGACTCCGCGAACAGCCCCTCGCCCGGCAGACCGCGGCCCTCGCGGCGCAGGCGGCGCCTGCGGGCTGCGACCTCTCGCAGTTCGTGCGGCTCGTCGTTCCGGCATCGGGCGATCCCGCCTTCCGGCTCGAATCCGCAGGCATATCGCTCTACCGGGGTTACGACCTGCGCAGCCTCATGCCCGACGCCGTGACGCTGCAATACGACATGCCGTTCCCCGAAGTCCCGACTTCGGCGCGCGAAGCCGCCGCCCACCTGGCCCGCCAGCAGGCCCGTCTGCACGGCGCATCGGTCGCCGTACGCTGCAACGGTGACGGCGTGGTCTGCTCGGCCGACGACGCCCCGCTGTTCGCCGTGCGGGGCAAAACGGCGTTCGTCTGCCCGGCGGAAGCCTGCGTCGAGCGGGAATTGGGCCTGCGGGCCGTCGAAGCGGCGGGACTCGAACTGGAAGAGCGCCCGGTAATGCGCGACGAGCTGCCGCGCTTCGACGAACTCTTCTTCGTCGATCACCGGGGCGTCACCGCCCTCGCCCACTGCGACGGGCATCCTTACATGGCGATCCTCGCGGAACGGATCGCCGGATCGCTCCGGAAGCTGTTTCTGAAAATTTAGAAACCATACGGGACCGGCACGCGTTATCTTCGCCGGG
Organism: uncultured Alistipes sp.; assembly: GCA_934754975.1. Classification (GTDB taxonomy): domain Bacteria; phylum Bacteroidota; class Bacteroidia; order Bacteroidales; family Rikenellaceae; genus Alistipes. The sequence goes on from CAKVKI010000257.1 coordinate 3,192, forward strand.
AAAACCCGTTTCACCATGAAAAAATACCTGTTTCTTTACGCCGTCGCCGTGACGGCTTTGCTGGCATACGGTTACAACCGTTACCGCCGGGAGACCCGCCGTCTCGCCCAGAACCAGTCCGCCCTCGCAGCCGACGTCACACACTACCGCACACGCCTGGGGCAGGAGGCCGCATCGGTACAAGTCCTGCGCCTGCGCTGCGCCGAGTTCGAAGAGCTGCGGGCCGGCGACGCTGCCGAAATCCGCCGGCTCGGAATCAAACTCCGCCGCCTGGAAGCCGCGGCCCGGACGGTCGCGGCCACCACGATCGAAATACGCACACCGGTACGCGATACGATCGTCCCGCACCTGCACGATACGCTCGTCATACGCGACACCCTGCAGCTGTTTCGCTGGCAGGACGCGTGGGTGAGCGTCGAAGGCGCGATCGCCGCCGACTCGGTCCTGTGCCGCGTGCAGAGCGTCGATACCCTGCGGCAGATCGTACACCGCATCCCGCGGCGGTTCCTCTTCATCCGCTGGGGCACCAAAGCCCTGCGGCAGGAGATCGTCTCGTCGAATCCGCACACGAAAATCGTCTTTTCGGACTATGTAAAAATCGAACGGTAGGACAAAATATCGGAAAAATATAATCCCGGATTCCCAAATATTATTACCTTTGTCCGATATGGAAAGAACTGCAATCTTCCCCGGGTCGTTCGACCCGTTCACCCGCGGCCATGCCGCGCTGGTAGACGAAGCGCTCAACCTCTTCGACCGCGTGGTCATCGGCATCGGCAACAACACCTCGAAACTGGGGCTGCTGACCGTCGCCAACCGCAAGCGGCTGATCGACGACCTCTATGCCGAAAATCCGCGCGTCGAAGCCCGCATCTACACGGGACTTACCGGCGAGTTCGCCGAGCAGTCCGGGGCCTGCGCCATCATCCGCGGCGTGAGGAACACCACCGATTTCGAGTACGAACGGACGATGGAATCGACCAACCACCGGATCTATCCCGACATCACGACCG
>CAKVKI010000258.1 GCA_934754975.1 uncultured Alistipes sp.
ACGACTACGTTGATAGGCTGCAGGTGTAAAGACAGTAATGTCAAAGCCGAGCAGTACTAATTACCCGAACGGCTTTTTTGCAAATTTCTTTATCTCATCTCCCGAATATGTCAACTCTACCGAGTGCGACGGATCGTGATGAACTAAAAGCATCACTCGCACGGCTTCGATATATTGAAGCACAGGTTCTTTTAGGTGGTTATAGCAGTGAGGTTCCACCTCTTCCCATTCCGAACAGAGAAGTTAAGCTCACTTACGCCGATGGTACTGCGGTTTTCCCGTGGGAGAGTAGGTAGCCGCCTCTTCAAGGTCAGATCGAAAGGTCTGACCTTTTTTTGTGCCTATAATTTTGCTGCCGGCTCCCGGAAAACGATCGCCGGCCCTTCAGAGGGAGGGGCGGAGTTGCTCTTACAGGCAAGCCCCGGCCTCTAGAGCTGTTTGCGGGGCGGATGTGTGGACTGCGCCTGTTACGGGGACAGACCTGCTATTTGAGTATCAGCCCATATGCCTGTATGTCGGGATAGCTTATTGCTGGCCAGAACCTTTCGGAGCTGAAGTGCGTCATAGTTAGTGCAGAGGACTTCCTTCTCTGAAGAAACGGGCGGGCCGGCGGGGGAAATGATTGATAGGCCGCTATCTCTCATCTTTTCATAAAGAACGGGAAGATCCGAAGACCTTCCCGCCGGGCAGTTGCTGTTTTAATCCGATGTACGGGGCGCGTTGTACGATTCGGCAAAAACTACACCTGTCCTTTTCCATTTATTTTAGGTGCCCTCAGCGAAGGACTGTAATGCCTCTTGTAAGTATCTCGGTTTAATTTTGCGTCGTTTTTCTTCGTCGGCCAAGGCAAACGGCTGTATTTCTCCAGCTTTTTGAACATCCCGGTTTAAAATGGGATTTCCCGGCAGCTGCCGGTTATTTCCGCCAGTCGGTATAGAGTCCGCAGCTTTTGCAGTGAAGCCGGTAGGTCTTATGCTGTACTGCGCGGATGCGGAGCGTTACGCGGCGGCAGCCGGGACACCGCAGTGTGTAGAGCAGGCGTTCGTAATGCCGGAAGAGGAAAAAGTTGCTGCTGCTGAGTGCGATCGCTGCGAATCCGATTCCCGAACTTTCGTTCGCGATTACGGGCAGCAGGCAGATTACCAATGTAAGAAAAAGGAGTATCAGGCCCAGCGTATGAATTGTTTGATTACGCAGGTGTCTCTGATACCAGAGCGGCAGCGTGCAGCACATGCCCGTTACGGCAGGGACGCAGCTGATGCCGATCAGCAGAAGATAGTTGTTCATAACAAATATCGGGATGCCTGCCCCTGGCATATGTAAGTGGGAGTTTGGGATAGGGATACAAAAAACGTGGGACAAAACTCTGATTTGCTCTCTGAGGCTCTGGAATAACCTGTGCAACCAAATACAGAATGAAGCCCACGTTGGAAACGTGAGCGTCAAACTTCATTCCTTGGTTGCTCTTAAAATTTTCCAGATTTTCAGAAAGCAAGGTACAAAGCTAACGCTTTTTATATATGTGTGCCGACGCTTTTAGTGCGGAGCGGCACGGAAGTGATTCGCAATTAAGTTGTAATACGCTTTTAATGCTTCATGGGCATTCCGGATTTTAGGATTGTACGCGCAAATATAAGAAAAACATCCGAGATTTCCGGATGTTTTTACATAGGATGCTATTATAAATTGTAACGTGCGGGTAGACGGGCGCTATTTGAGTTCACCCGGATGGAGCTTTTTGTACTCGTCGAGCGTGATGGGGCGGCGGCCCTGCGACCGGCGCAGTTTGTCGCCGATGACGTGGACTGCGGCCCGGAGCGTACGGCCCAGTTCGGTGAAGAATCCGCGCGGCGGAAAGAGCGTGCAGACCATTTCGCGGTCCCATTTCTTCAGGAAAAATTTGCTGTAATATTCGTCCGTCGGGTTTACCAGAAAGTCGATGTCGTCCTTCCATTCGTACCGGACGTGCATCAGTTCTCCCTCGGAGAACGGCAGCAGCTTGTAGGGCAGCGACTGATAGGGCAGGTAATTGAGGAACAGTTCGCCGTAATCGTTGGCATAGTTGCCGGGGACGCGCTGTTTGTCGTACAGCACCAGTTTGTCGCCGATGCAGAGGACCACGTAACGGTGCGACTGCTTCGGGAAGAGCCATTCGCCCAGCAGGCTCGGGGTCTCGATGTAACCGGCCTTGCCCACGCGCATCACTTCGCGCAGGAACTGGGCGGGATTATCGCTGTGTTCGAGTACCTGGTTGCAGATGACGTAGTCGAACTCCTTGTCTGCGAACGGAAGCGCTTCGGCCGCGGCGTTTACCAACTTCTGATGCGGGTAAATGCGGAGTCCTCCGCTGCGGTGGGAATCGTCGCCGAGGAACTTGTCTGCGAGAACGTCGGCCCGGAAAGAGGGATTGTTGCCCGGTCCTATTTCAAGCACTTTATAGCGCTTCTTTATATGCAGATCCTGCCTGCTCTTGGGTGTGCTGATTCTCATATAGCACGATTAATCTTCATAGGACACAAATATAGGAATTTATTTTTAATTATCGCTAAACATGCGTTTTATGTCCCTCCATTTCCCGTCGTTGGGGGCCGGTTCGATGCCCAGTAGCCGGCATAGGATGAGATACATATTCTGGTTCTGGAACGGCTGCTGGCGGTAGCCTTTCCGGAACGCGGGCCCGGAGCCGTAAAATACCATGTGCATGTCCCGGTCGCGGTTGTCGAAGCCGTGCGTGCCGCGCTTGCGCACGGGACGGTCGTGCGGGGCGTAATCGAGCGTCCAGCCTGTTTCGGGGATAATGATGAGGTTTGTCAGGCGCGTGGGGTGGGTGCCGTAGTGGAACCGGCGGGGCATCCGTTCGCGCCGCCATGCTTTCATATGCCCTGCGCGGCGGAGCGTACGTACGGCTTGGTCCGCATATTCCTCTTTGACTTCAAGGCCGAACGGCGTGCCGGGAACGACGCGCACGACCTGCGCCGTGTCGAGCAGCGGCAGCAGGTTGATGTAGCGGTCGGGCGAAAGCCCGGCCATGCCGTGGTCGGCCGTGATGATGAAGTTGATGCGGTCGAAGACGGGCGAACGGCGGATCTCACGGAAGAAATAGCGGAGCGCCGAGTCGATGTGTTCGGCGCGGCCTACGGCTTCGGGCGACTCGGGGCCGTAGGTGTGCATCGCGGCGTCCGGCTCTTCGAAGTACCACATTACCAGTTCCGGAATTTCAGCCTCCGGGCGCGTCATGGCGTCGATCACCCAATCGGCGCGCTGGTAGTAGTCCGGTTTGGAGGAGTAACGGGTCCAGACGGTCGCCTGACGGCCGCCGATCGGAACTTCGCTGCCCGGCCACATGAAGATATGGGCCGTAAGCCCCTGCCGTTCCGCCGTATTCCAGATCGGCTCTCCGCCCCAGAATCCCGGTGTGCGTACGTCCAGCGAGTCGAAAACCGAGAGCCTGCGTCCCTGCGTACGGTCGTAAAAGCCGTTGTTCACGACTCCGTGGTGGTCGGGATGCAGGCCGGTAGCCATGGCGTAATGGCTCGGAAAGGTATTCGAGGGATAGACGGGATAGATTTCGGCATAGGTGCCGACGCGGGCGAGCGAATCGAGCGTCGGCGTATGGCTGCGGCCTGCGAGGTCCCAGCGGAAGGCGTCCATCGAAAGAATGACGGCGTATTGTTTCTCCTGCGGCGCCGTTGTGACGGCGCTCCTGCGGGATGCGGCGCATCCGGTGAGCAGGAGCGCAAGCAGTATACAGGCGTATTGTTTCATCTCAGGTTGTTTTTGTTTGTGTAAAGATACGAAAAAAGCGCCCGCTGTAACAGGGGCGCTTCTCGATTGCTGAATAATTTATTTCTTGCTCATGTAGTTCTTTACATAGTGGTGGTGCTGGCCGAAACGCTCGAAAGCAGCGCGGTCCAGCTCCTCCTGGGCCGAAGGATCGGCCACCGAGATAATCAGGCGCGCACGCTCCTGCAGCGTCTTGCCGTAGAGGTCTACGGCGCCATGCTCGGTTACGAACCAGTGGATGTGGTTGCGGGTCGTTACGACGCCGGCGCCCGGTGAAAGCACGGGCGCGATCTTCGAAATGCCCTTGTTGGTGACCGAAGGCATGGCGATAATGGCTTTGCCGCCCTTCGAGAGCGAAGCTCCGTATACGAAGTCGATCTGGCCGCCGACGCCCGAATAGAAC
>CAKVKI010000259.1 GCA_934754975.1 uncultured Alistipes sp.
GCCCCGAGACATTCGAGCCGACACCCCGGCAGTTCATCGGACTGAACAGAGCGGAAATGATCTTCAATGTCGGGCTTATCGAATTCGAAACCACGCTGTTATCCAAAATCGAGGATCGCGGAAAGGTCGTGAATCTCAGTCGGGGCATCGAACTGATCGCCGGCAGTTGTTCGCACGGCGGTCACGGACATACGCACGCTCACGGCGTCGATCCCCATGTCTGGACATCGCCCCGCGCCCTGCAAAAAATGGCGGAGAACGCTTACGCGGCAATTCATAGCGCCTATCCCGATTCGGTGAAATACGAAGCGAATTTCAAACGACTGCAGGAGGAGTTGCAGGCGCTGGACGCCCGCACCGGCGGGAAGATTGTACAGAGCGGCGTCGAATACTTCATCATCTACCACCCCGCCCTCACCTACTACGCCCGGGATTACGGCATCCGGCAGGTGGCGGTCGAAGCCGACGGCAAGGAACCTTCGGCCAAACAGCTGACGCAGATCATCCGTCAGGCCCGCGAGGACGGCGTGCGGCGCATCCTCTATCAAAATCAGTTTCCGGCATCCGCCGTGGAGATCATCGCACGCGACATCGACGCGGAATATATAGAGGTGGACCCGCTGCGCGAAGATGTAATCGCCAATATCGACGCAATAACCGATATAATCACACAGCAATGAATCTGGTAACGCTACGCGACGTAGGTGTCGCATACGACGGATATGAAGCCCTGCAGCACGTCGATCTGGAGATTACGGACAGGGACTTCCTAGGGGTTATCGGCCCTAACGGCGGCGGCAAGACTACCCTCGTAAAAGCGATTCTGGGCACGGTTCCCCACACCGGGGAAGTCCGGCTTGCACCGGAGCTGTTCCGGGGTAAGGAACGGCTGATCGGCTACATGCCCCAGCTATCGGATTTCGACCGCACGTTCCCGATTTCGGTCCTCGAAGTGGTATTATCTGGTTTGCAGGGACATAAGGGGATTTTCAGCCGTTATACGAAATCCGACCGCGCAAAAGCGCTCGGCCTGTTGGAAACGGCGGGCGTGGCCGACACAGCCCGCAACCCTATCGGCGAAGTCTCGGGCGGCCAAATGCAGCGGGCGCTGCTGTGCCGGGCCGTCATTTCCGACCCCAAACTGCTGATTCTGGACGAGCCCGCCAACTTCGTGGACAACAAATTCGAAAACGAACTTTACCGGACACTGCATGCGCTGAACCGCCGTATGGCGATCGTCATGGTGTCGCATGACATCGGCACGATCAGCAGCGTGGTAAAGGAGATAGTCTGCGTAAACCGCCGCGTACACCGTCACCGCTCGAACGTCATCACCGAAGAACAGCTGCTCAATTACAACTGCCCTATTCAGCTCGTGTCGCACGGACACGTTCCCCACACGGTGCTGGAGCATCATCCGGGCGACTGCTGTTGCGACCACGAATAAAAAGAGCGTTCCCCGGCGGGGAACGCTCTTAAATTATGGATCGGCCTCCATCCGCGAGCGTTTGTGCGCTCTTATGCGGGTCGATACCGGAAATCGGACAACGGCTTATTTCTTCGCCTCGTTGATCTTGCTCAGTTTCTCGAAGAGCTTGTCATAAGCCTCCACCATCTCGGCGCGCAAAGCGACGAAGTGTTTGCGGACCAGCGAACGGTTATGCGGCTCGGCGGGATTGTTGGCCTTGGTGAAAAGATCGTTGCGGACGGCAACGGCCTCCTGCATCACTTCGAACACCTCTTTCTCTTTCGAGGGCTGGAAACAGATCGCCATATCGCAGTCGAAAACCACCTCTTCCAGACGGTAATCGATCTCCTTTTTCAGGTTCCTTAAATTTGCCATATCATTGTGTGTTTTAAAAATTTGCTCCGACAAAGGTACAAAAAGCTTTCGGATTATCAAACGTTTTATCCCCTCCGGCACTGAAATAATCCCCGCCCCTATGCAAAAAAGGATTCCGGGTTCGGAATCCTTTTTCACTTATCTGTAATTAAGCCTTACATCTTCTCCAAGTCCCTGTAACTCTTTTTAGCGGCTTTTTCGGCAGCCTTTGCGGCTTTGGCCTCTTTCTTGGCTATCTTGCGGGCGGCGCGGTCCTGCTCGCGGGCTATTTTCTTCGCTTCGCGGATCTCTTTCTTCGAAAGATGGTCGGCGTCACGGACATCGTGCCTTATTTCGCGTTCCGCTTCGCGGACCTCCTTCTTATAATCGACATCCGATCCGGGCATTTCGACGATGATGCCCGTTATCGACTCGTCGATCACCTCGCATCCGCAGGGTTCGCAGGCCGGTTCGGGCTGCGGCGCGGGTTTCGGTCTGGGAATCATCGTGCGCTGTTCGACGACGCTGCCTTCGCCGTAATTGATCGTCAGTTCGACCCGGCGGAGGGGCGGAAGGATATTCTTTTTCATGTATTCCCATGCCGACGGCATCTTTTTGAGCGCCAGCTCCTTGGCGTCGGACGACTGTTTGCCGTCGATGATGTTCAGCACGGACTGTTTATCAGGCACCGACGATTGGGCCACCAATGCACGGCACATCTCCCAATCTTCGGCGACGGCATTGACCTTCACATCGTACTTTTTCGAAAAACCGTACTTTTTATCGACGTAATTCTTGAAATCCTGCGCACGGTTCCGGGCCAGCGTCTCATTGAATTTCAGGGGACCGTCGGGCGACGAATATCCCGTAATTTCAACCGATTTGACCTTCATCAGCGTATCTTTCATCAGGTTGCCGACGAAGTTGTCCAGATCGCCGAGTTCACGCGAATTGCCGTCGAGCGTCGAAGAGAGTTTCGCCAGATTGATCTGGTAGCGGACCGAATAACCGGTGTCGCCGGGACGTTTGACGATGAACCTGCGGACGAGATAATCGCCGTCGGTGGCCTCCGACAGCATCACGGTATCGGCCGCAGGCGCCGGCACCGCGCTCCTGACCTGGGCCGTCGCTCCGGCAGCGGCACACAACGCAAGAGATAGAGCGAATGTTGTAAAGATTGTTTTCACGCAAATAATAATGTTGGTTAATTCCTGCCGCACAACTCGCAAGATTCATACCACGGTTGAGCGCTAAATATTTATGGGCGGATGCGTTTTTTTATTATATTTGTCGAACCGAACCCGTCATCACAAAACCCTTTAGGCATATGAATAATCCAAACAACTTCAAAATTCCCCAAATCAAGCCCCGCCACCTGCTGTTCGCACTCGTTCCGCTGGCCGTACTGGTAATCGCTTTCACCTGCTGCACGACCATCGACAGCGGCTCGGTGGGCATCCGGTTCAAAAAATGGTCGTCCGACGTCAGTCAGTACGGCGGCGTACTGGGCACCTGCAAGGGATGGGTGTGGTACAACCCCGTCACGCAGAAAATTTTCGAATATCCGATCTATGTTCAGCGCAAGACCTACGAACCGTTCCGCGTCAATGCCAAGGACGCATCGGAGTTCACGATGGACCCGACGATCGCCTACCGGCTCGATCCGGACAAAGCCACGGCCGTATTCACCAAATACCGCAAAACGCTGGAGGAGATCGAAGACGGATATATCCGCACCTGCATCTACGAAGCTTACCGCACCTGCGCCAACCAGTACACGTCGGATTACCTGATGTCGCACCGCGGGGAGTTCGAGACGGAAGTGCGCAAACGGCTGGAGGTAAGTCTCTCTGCCGAAGGATTTCTCGTAGAGGAGTTCACCTCGCAGATTACCCCGCCCCACTCGCTGGCCGAAGCCATCAACGCCAAAAACGAAGCGGTGCAGAATGCCCTGAAAGCCGAAAACAAGGTGAAAGAGGCCGAAGCCGAAGCAAAAATCGAGATCGCCAAAGCGCAGGGCGAAGCGCAGGCGCTGCGGATCAAAGGCGACGGCGAAGCCTACTACAACCGCGTTGTGGCGCAGTCGCTCAGCGCGCTGCTCGTACAGCAGGACGCCGTAAACAAGTGGGACGGCAAACTCCCGACCTACAACGGCGGCGGCGCGATGCCGTTTATCAATATAGGAGGGAAATAGTCGGCAAGAAGTGTCAAAAAAGCCGGAGCAGTATTGCTCCGGCTTTTTCATTTTGAGTGAAAAATTCCTAATTATCATCCATATATTTGAAATTATACCCATAAGAACCATCTATAAACTGTA
>CAKVKI010000260.1 GCA_934754975.1 uncultured Alistipes sp.
CACCTGGACCATGTGGGGCAGGTGGCGCGCGACGAGGGCGTGAGCCTGCTGATGAAGCGCATCGAAACCTTGCACGGGGACCGTCCCGTGATCCTGACGGGCGACTTCAACTCGGAACCCGGATCGTCGGTGGTGGCCCATGTGCAGAAGGACGGCGTGCTGCGCGACGCGAAGGCGATCGCGGCGCAGCGGTTCGGAACCGACTGGAGTTTCTCCGATTTCGGACAGATTCCCGAAGCCGAGCGTCCCCTGCTGGATTATATCTTCGTGAGCGGCGACATCGAAGCCGTCCGCTATGAAGTGCTGCCCGACACCTTCGACGGCGGCTATGTTTCCGACCATGCTCCCGTGATGGCCGTTGTCAAAATCGCTAAATAATTTCCGACGATGAAAAAGATACTGAAAAGCTGGCTGCTGGTAGCGGCATTGTGCTTCTGCGTTACGGCCGCGGCCGAACGCCCCATGCTGATCCATTCGCACAACGACTATTGCCGCCGCGCTCCCTTCTGGCAGGCTTACGCACAAGGGGTCTATTCGATCGAAGCCGACGTGTTTCTGCACGGCGGCGAACTGCTCGTAGGACACGATGTCGAGGACCTTTCGCCCGACATGACTTTCGAGTCGCTCTATGTCGAGCCGATCGTGACGCTTTTTAAGCGTAACGGCGGCCGCGCATGGAAAGATTCGGACGAGCATCTGCAGTTGATGGTCGAACTCAAATCGGCGACAGAACCGACGCTGCAGGCCGTTACGGCGCTGCTGGGCCGTTATCCCGAAGTCTTCGACCCGGCTGTGAATTCCGAAGCCGTGCGCATCGCCGTCACGGGACGGGTTCCCGCGCCTGCGGACTTCGGCAAATATCCCGCCTATGTCCGTTTCGACGGTAACTGGGACGTCGATTACACTCCGGCCCAGCTGGAACGCATCGCCCTCGTAAGCGCTAATTTCAGGGATTATTCGCAGTGGAACGGCAAAGGATCGATCATTCCCGCCGAGCGCGTGAAGCTGGAAAAGATCATCGACCGCGCCCACGGCTGGGGCAAACCCGTGCGTTTCTGGGGCGCACCCGAGGGAACGACGGTTTACTATACGTTCTACGACATGGGGATCGACTACGTCAACACCGACCATCCGGAGGTCTGCGCCGGATTCTTCGATGACTTCGGCAACAAGAATTTCCAGATCGGCCAGCGCCGTACGGCCTCCGCAGGCGTGACTGGCACGAAGCGTCTGGACAAGACCACGCGCGATTTCAGGGGATTTCAGAACGATAAACTGCAGCTCACCGAGGGCATCGACGTTTACACGCCGACCTATCGGAACGACGGCGGCAAGGGAAAAGTCAAAAACGTGATCTACCTGATCGGCGACGGCATGGGCCTTTCGCAGATCGTGGCCGCGTTTTACGCCAACAAGGGCCTTACGACGCTGCAGATGAAGTATATGGGCCTGCAGCAGAATAATGCGCTGGATGCCTTCACGACAGACTCGGCTGCGGGCGGCAGTGCGCTGGCGACAGGCGAACGCCACGACAACCGCCATATTTCGATGAGTCCCGAAGGCGAACCGTATCCTTCGCTGAGCGACTTTTTCCAGGATAAGGGAATGCCCGTGGGCGTGCTGACGCTCGGCAATATAGCCGATGCCACGCCGACGGCCTTCTACGGCCATTCGGTCGAACGCGACAACGCCGACGAGCTGACCCGCTGCCTGATGAACGGCCGCGTGGACCTGCTCTGCGGCAGCGGCATCCGCGAATTTACCCGCCGCAGCGACGGCGTGGACCTGATCGGCGAGTTGAAAAAACAGTATAACTTCGTGCGTTCGGTCGACGAAATCAACGCCCGGAAAGGCAAGGTGATCTGCATCGACGAGACGATGGACGATGCCGCCGAGGAGGCCAACCTCACACTGCTGGCTGACGCTACGAAGGCTTCGATCGCCAAACTGCAGGAGCGGGGCGGCAAAGGCTTCTTCCTGATGGTCGAGGGCGCCAAGATCGACTACGCCGGCCATTCGCGCTGTCTGCCCGGCTCGATTATCGAGATGCTGAGTTTCGACCTCGCTGTGGCCGAAGCGCTGAAATTCGCCGATCAAAACGGCGAGACGCTCGTCGTGGTCACGGCCGACCACGAGACGGGCGGACTGGTGCTGGTGGACGGCGATGAGCAGACGGGCCGCGTGATGGGCGTCTATGTCTCCGACGACCATACGCCCGTGATGCTTCCCGTATTCGCATACGGTCCCGGAGCCGACAAGTTCTGCGGTACGTATATGAATACGGAGATCGCCCGCAGGATCAAATCGCTGATAAAATAAACCGTATATTATGACGCTACGCAAACAAATCGCGGCGCTTCTGCCGCTGGTCTTCGCAGCGGGAGGAGCCGGAGCGCAGGGCCTTAAATCGGGTCCTTACGAACTGCCTTACAAGAATACCTATGTAAAAGAGGTCTTCGTGGCCGAAAACGAATTCCGGACCGCCAAGCCCGAGACCATCAAGCCCTGTTCGTTCGCCGAAGCCCGCAAGATACTGCCTGCACCCGTGTGGGAGGGCCACGACAAAGAGATCGAGATGTACTGGCATGCCTGGCAGATCGCCGTGGGCAACATCCGCCAGCCGCAGGAGGGATCGGGATTCGTCTCGCCGTATCTGGATATCGCCTACAACGGCAATATCTTCATGTGGGACGCATCGTTCATGATGATGTTCGCCCGCTACGGCTACCGCTTTTTCCCGTTCCAGCGTTCGCTGGACAACTTCTATGCGAAGCAGCACCCCGACGGCTTCATCTGCCGCGAGATCCGGGCCGACGGCTCCGACTGTTTCGAGCGTTACGATCCGACTTCGACCGGCCCGAACCTGCTGCCGTGGGTCGAGCTGATGTACTACCGCCAGTTCGGCGACATCGACCGCCTGCATAGAGTCTTCCCCGCGTTGTGTGCCTACGCCAAATGGTGGCGGCTCAACCGTACGTGGCCCGACGGCACCTACTGGTCGAGCGGCTGGGGAACAGGCATGGACAACATGCCCCGCGTGAAGCCCGAATACAACCCGATATTTTCGCACGGACATATGGTCTGGCTCGACACCAACCTGCAGCAGATGCTGGTCGACGAGTCGCTGCTCAACATCGGTTTCTATATCGAACGCTGGCAGGAGATCGAGGATATGGAGGACGAGATGAAGCAGCTGCGCGCCTACGTGAACGAACACCTCTGGGATGAACAGACGGCTTTCCTGTACGACCGCTACGGCGACGGATCGCTCTGCACGACCAAGGGGATCGGCGCATTCTGGGCGTTGCAGGCCGATGCGCTGGACAAGGAGCGGCTCGACCGCATGGTGGCGCACCTGAGCGATACGACCGAGTTCGACCGTCCGCACCGCGTGCCGTCGCTCTCGGCCGACCATCCGAAATACAATCCGCTGGGCCGTTACTGGCAGGGCGGCGTGTGGCCCGGTACGAATTACATGACCATCGACGGCCTGTACCGCAAGGGCTATCACGACCTTGCGCGGGAGATTGCCGGGAACCATTACGCCGCAGTCTTCGAGGTGTGGAAGAACACCGGGACTTTCTGGGAGTACTACGCCCCGGAGAAGATCGAACCCGGATTCATGGCCCGCAAGGACTTCGTGGGCTGGACCGGGCTTCCGCCCATCGCCGTCTTTATCGAGTATATCCTCGGCGTGAAGTCGGATTACTCCGAAGGCCGCATCGTGTGGGACATCGACCATACCGAGGCCCACGGCATCGAACGCTATCCCTATGGTCCCGAGGGCGTCGTGGGGCTGAAGGTCAGACAGCGCAGCTCGGCCGGCGAGACGCCTTCCGTGAGTGTTGAGACCAACGTGCCCTTCGACCTGACGGTGACGTGGGGCGACGGCGAGAGCCGTACGGTCCGCGTGGAGAAGAGCGGCCGCGTGAAACTGAACTGAGGAACCTAACCTACTTATGAAAAAGATAACGACACTTATGTGCGCCGTTGCCTTGTACTGCTCGGCGCAGGCGCAGACTCCCGCCCTTAATTTCGGCCGGGAGGGAAAATTCAAGATCGCACAGTTTACCGACGTACACCTCGATCTGGGAAATCCCTACCGCCAGGGCCAGGCGGAGAAAACCATCGCTC
>CAKVKI010000261.1 GCA_934754975.1 uncultured Alistipes sp.
GGGTATCGCCGCGCAGTATTACTGGGGCGATATCGACCGTTCGTTCGTGATGACGCCGACCCCGATTACGGGCGAAGGCTCTTACTCTTCGACGGTCGGGACCGACAATTACAGCATTTCGAGCATCAAAGGCCAGATCGGCGTGCAGTGGAACGCCATCCTGAATCAGAAACGCGCCCTGACGCTGGGCGCCACCTATGATTTCGGCGGAGACCTCAATCCCACGGTGACGAAAAATATCTATGTGGGAGACCTCTATAACTCCACCGTGAAGGGCGATACGACGCATTTGGCACTCGTATTGCCTCATCAGCTTTCGGTAGGCGCTTTTTACCAGACCTCCAAGTGGACGATGGGGCTGGATTATGTCTATCAGGACTGGGGCGGCCGTAACAGGCAGACCGAATCCACCGGCATCAGCGGACCCGACAGAAGCTCCTTTACGGTGGCGTATAACAATACGCATACGATCAAGGCCGGCGTGGAGTACACCCCCAACCGCTACGATGTGCGTAACTTTATGAAGCGCTGGTCCTATCGGGCCGGATTCCGTTACGGAACTTACAACCAGACTTACAACGGTAATAAACTGGGACAGTATGCCGTAACGCTGGGCGTCGGGGTGCCCGTGAAGTTCCTCGCCATTTCGTCCGTAGACGTCGGCTTCGAATACGGCCGCCGCGGCTACAACATAGCCGAACGCCTGGGGCTGGTGCGGCAGCAGTACTTCAAATTCTCGATCGGCTTTACGCTCTTTGCCGGCAGCGAGAACGGCGAGTACTGGTTCCTGAGACCTAAGTACGATTAGTTTTTGACCTGAAAATTTGCACTTTTGGAGAACCGGTAGTAACTTGCATTGAATTTCGGGACATCCGACAGCCATAAAACATACAAAAAATTAAATACAAAAATTAATCTCTGACCGATGAAAAACGTTAAAATTCTGCTTTCCGCCGCTCTTGTATTCCTTGGGGCGACGGCTCTGGCTCAAGACTTCAGCGCTCCGCAGTACGAGAAATGGGGGGACACGCCCGAGCAACGTGAAAAGAACATTCTGAACAGCAACTTCCTCAAGGAGTCGTGCGACAACCGCGACTACAACGCCGCTGCTCATTACCTGAACGAACTTATCAACAGCGTTCCGACCGCTTCGGTCTCGTTCTACCAGCGCGGCGCCGTGATTTATAAGAACAAGATCAACCGCGCAAAGAGCGTCGATGAAAAGAATATGTACATCGATTCGCTGATGCTTATGTACGACCTGCGCGCCAAATACTTCGGGGACAATGCCAAGCAGGGCACCGCTTTCATTCTCGATCAGAAAGCGCGCGAGTACCTGCGTTATAAGCCCAATGACCGCAAGGGCATCCGTGAGGCGTTCCGCGCCGCAATCGAGGCCGGCGGCGACAATACCGATCCCGAGACCGTCGTGGCTTATTTCAGCAACCTCTGCGAGGACTATAAAAATACCGACGAAGTGCTGCCCGACGAGATCATCGCCGAGTACGACCGTCTGACGCCGTTCTTCGACAAGAACCCCAATGCCAATGAATATAAGGCGCAGTTCGACGCGGCGTTCGGTCTGAGCGGCGCGGCAAGCTGCGAGAATCTCGAAAAGCTTTTCCGCGGCAAGCTCGAAACCGCGCCTGACGACGAGGCGCTGCTGGCGCAGGCCGTGGCGCTTATGTCGCGCGCCAAGTGCGACGGCGATTTCTATTTCTCGCTCGCAGAGAAATATTATGCCGTGAAACCTTCGTCGGAGACCGCGATGTTCCTGGCCCAGGCTTTCCAGAGCAAGGGCGATTACACCAAGGCCATCAAATACCTCAACGAGGCGCTTGCCGTCGAGCAGGATTCTGCGGAGCGTCAGCTGCTGCTGGTGCGCATCGCGCTGATCGACTTGGTTGCAAACGATATCCCCGGAGCCGCTTCCGCTGCGCGTCAGGCCCGCGACCTGAATCCTGAGGACGGCGTTCCCTATTACGTGCTGGCTCAGTGCTATGCCATTTCGGCTGCCAACTGCGGCGGTTTTGCCGGTCAGGCTACCTTCTGGGCCGCTTACGACACGATGTCGAAAGCCATCGAACTGCTGCCTGCCGATTCGGAATACATCGAGTCTGCCAAAACGTCGCTGAATGCATTCCGCAGCCGCTTCCCGACTTCGGAGGAGTGCTTCTTCAACGAATTGCAGGCCGGTTCCCGCTATACCGTCACTTGCGGTACGGCTGCCGGTGTCGTGACTTCCGTGCGTCCCCGTTAATTAATGAACAGGCGCATCGCAAGATATGCTATGGTAGCACTCTCCGTCATGGGGAGTGCTATCTTGCTATTCTCCTGCGAACGTGACGAGGGGGAGGGCTCTGCGGCTTCCGAAGAGACGATGAGGACCGAATACAGCGAAAACCTGTCGATCGTCGAGTCTCAGAACGGCCGCCGTTCGTATCATTTCGTAACCCCGCTTGTCGAAGGCTATTCGCTGGCCCGCGAACCTTACCGCGAATTCCGCAAGGGAGTCAAGATCACCACTTATAAGAATGATTCGCTCTCCACGGTCGATGTCGTGCTGACGGCCAATTACGCCATCTATTACGAGAACCGCAAACTGTGGGAGGCCAAAGGCAATGTCGTGGTCGTTAAATCGGACGGCAAAACCCTCTATACCCAGCAATTGTTCTGGAATCAGCAAACAAAAAAAATCTATTCGAACGTCGATTCGAAAATCGTGCAGAACGACGGACGCGACGTTTTTATCGGCGAAGGTTTCGAATCCGACGAGGAGTTCAAGGACTGGCGTTTCCGCCGCATGAAAGGCCGCATGGAAGTCGAGGTCAAACCTACCGAACAGGAGGTAGAGGTCCTTCCCGACTCGACTGCCGGTTCCCGGACGGGGGCGTCGGGGGCAGTTGCTGCGCAGCAGCCCGCCAGGGATGCCGGTGCATCCGCCCGTGAACCCATGCCTGAACCCGCTGTCAAGCCTGCCGTCGCACCTGATCCGGCCCGACGGCCTGTCCGCAGGGATGCGCCCGGCAGACCCGCATCCGCAGGGGAACCGGCCGAAGCCCGGCCCAGAACGGAACAGCAGCAGATGAAGCCGGTGGATCTGAAACTGGACGATGACGAGATACAATCAACCCAATAAGAGATGCTTACTTCGGTCATACTGATTGTCCTGATGTTGTTGCTGTCGGCATTCTTTTCGGGTATGGAGATCGCTTTTACGAGCAAGAACCGCCTGAAACTGGAGATCGACCGCAAGCAGAGCCGCATGTTCGACCGCATCGCGGATATATTTTCCCGCCACCCCGGACAGTATATCACCACGATTCTGGTGGGCAACAATATCGCGCTGGTCATCTACTCGCTCTATATGTCGCTGCTGTTGCGGGGAATTTTCTACGCGCTGGGGTGGGAGAGCATCGCCCGGGACGGCTCTGTAGCGATCGAAACCGCCGTTTCGACTGTCATTATCATTTTTTTCGCGGAGTTCCTTCCCAAGTCGGTCTTCCGCAACAATCCGAATTTCTACTACCGCGCACTGGCGCCGGTGATCTATTTCTTCTATCTGCTGCTCTATCCGATAGCGCGGTTTACGACGCTTATTTCGCATGGAATCCTGCGTCTGACGGGCCGCCGCGTCGAAGAGCGGAAGACGACGCATAGTTTCGACCGCGAGGACCTTGCTTCGCTGCTCGATACCAACAGTTCCGAGCCGCGTCCCGAGCCTGACAACGAACTGAAACTTTTCCAGAACGCACTGGATTTCGCCGACCTGCGGGTGCGCGACTGCATGGTGCCGCGCGTGGACGTCGAAGCCGTGGACTTCGACGACACGACCATCGAACGGCTTACGGCCCGTTTCGTCGATTCCAAGTATTCGCGTATCTTCGTCTGGCGCAAGAGCATCGACAACATCATCGGCTATATCAATTCGAAGAGCCTGTTCACCCGTCCGTCCAGCATTTCCGATGTGATGATGCAGGTCAATTTCGTGCCCGAAACCATGCCTCTGCAGCTGGTACTCCAGAATTTTATCAAGCACCGCACCAACATCGCCGTGGTGATCGATGAATTCGGCGGCACGGCGGGCGTC
>CAKVKI010000262.1 GCA_934754975.1 uncultured Alistipes sp.
CGTTGTCCTGCGACTTGGAAGTCAGCTTCTTGAGGTTGCTCACCGTATTGAGGTTGTCCTCCAGCACGCGGGTGATGTTGGTCTCGATCTCCGCGGCGTTGGCGCCGGGGTACATCGTGATGACCGAAATCTGCGGAATCTCGATCTCGGGATACTGGTCCACCGCGAGGTTCATCAGCGAGAAGAGTCCGAAGACCATCACGCCGACAAACAGCAGCACCGTGGAGACCGGTTTCCGGACCGCACTTTCGTAAATTTTCATATTCGTCGGGGCGTTTAATTCTGTTTAACTTCCACCTTGGCGCCGTCGAAAAGCTTCGACAAAGCCGTTACGGCCACCTCTTCGCCCGGCTCGACACCCGAAAGGATGTCCAGTTGGTCGCCGACCTGACGGCCTACTTCAACCCGGCGGCGTTCGGCGACGCTGTCGCCCTTGATGACATAGAGGAACCGCTCGGCGGTGCCCACCTGTTTCTGGACCGCCACGTCGGGCACCATAACGCCCTGCTTCTCACCCATGTTGAAACTCGTGCGGGCGAACATGCCCGGACGCAGCGTACGCTTGGCGTTGGGCACCTTCACCTCGACCTTGAACGTACGGGTCGCGGGATCGAGCGCCGGATAGATCAGCGACACGGTTCCGGGGAAGGTCTCTCCGGGGAAAATATCGACCTTCAGATCGACGGGCATGCCGACCTTCACGTTGCGGAAATACTGCTCCGAAATGTTGGCGACGACCTTCAGCGGGTCGATCTGCATGATGTGCAGGATCGGCTGGGCGGCGAACAGGTCGCCCGACTCGTAATTGCGGGCCGTAACGACGCCCGTAATGGGCGAATGGACCTCGATATTCTTCTTGAGGTTGGCGACCACTTCGCGCTGCACGTCGAGCTGGGCTTTGGCCTGCTCGATCTGCTGGGCCGCGATTCCTCCCGCCTCGTAGACCGGAAGCAGGCGGTTGTAGTCGTCCTCGACGGTCTTCAGCTGCACGAGCTGCTGGGTGTACTGCGTAGGGTCGAGCGTCACGATCAGCTGGCCCTGACGTACGGGATCGCCCACTTCGACCAGAATCCGGTCGATGTGTACGCCCGACGCCGCGGGAGTGATGTCGTTCTCCTTGTAAGGTTCGATCTCCGAGGTGAACTCCTCGGTAAGCTGCAGCGCGGCGGAAGAGACCGTCTCGGTCTTGGTCAGCACACCGTTGTCCTGCTGTACGTCGGCGTTTTTTTTGCCCGTGCAGCCGGTGAGGGCTGCGGCGGCGATCAACATAACTGCTAAATTCTTCATACTGTTATCTGTTTTTTTTCAATTTTATGCTATTTCTCCTTGCCGATGATGCGGTCGTACTCGGCCTTGGCGGTCAGGTAGTCGAAGATCGCCTGCGAAAAGTTCAACTCGGCCTGCGTCTGCGCCAGCTGCGCGCTGTTCAGTTCGAGGATCGTTCCCGCGCCCGCACGGTAGCGGGTGTCGGAGATGCTGTAGGCTTTGCGGGCCTGCGCGACGGTCAGCTCCTGCGCGTACATCGTCTCGCGTGCGGTCATCAGGTCGTTCAGGGCCGCGCGCACCTCGACGTCGATCTGCTGCCGGGCGTAATCCCGCTGGAGACCGATCTGCGAAATCTGGTTCTTGATCTCGCGCGACTTGTTCATCTTCGTAAGGCCCGAGAAGATAGGGATCGAAACCTGCAGGCCGGCCGACATCGGGTGCTGCCACCAGAATTTGGAACCGTCGAGTACGTCGCCCTGCTGTCCTCCCTCCGCGCCGCCGAAATTGAGCTTCGTCATGTCGATATCGTTGCCGGTATAGGTCGCCGTAAAAAATGCGGTGACGGTAGGCATGCGTCCGGCGTTCGCCACTTTGAGCTGACGTTTGAGCAGGTCCTCCTGCAATTCGAGCGTACGCAGGTCGGAGTTATCCTGCACGTCGGTCGTCAGTCCGTCGGTTCCCGTCAGCACTGCGTCACGCATGGCGTCCAGCTCTCCTACCGCTTCGATCTCGATGTTCTCGGGAATCGAAAGGTACATTTTGAGCATCAGCTTGGCCAAACGGATCGAATTCTCGGTCTGGAGGATCGAGGGTTTCAGGTTGCTCAGCTGCACCTGCGCCGTGAGCAGGTCGTATTCCGACGTGAGTCCGTTTTTATATTGCAATTCCGTATCGTCCACGGTACGCTGCACGGTGGCTTCCGATTCACGAAGCACTTCGAGCGACTGCTCGGCCAGCAGAATGTTATAAAAGGCCTTTTTGACTTCGGAGACCAGCGTAATCCGCGACGAGCGCGCCGACTCCACGGCGGCGGCCCGCTGGGCGTCGTTCATCTTCAGCGTGCGGAACACCGCCGGAGCGAAGAGCGTCCACGTGGCGTCGCCCTGCGCCGCCAGCGTATTGTCGGCTCCGAACGAAAGCCCCTTGGTCATGCTCTGCTTGACGATCGAGCGGGTATAGGTGCCGCCGACCGAAATCTGGGGAATCCAGCTCCCCCACGTCTGCCGCTTCACGTAATCGAAGCGCTGCACCTCCATCTCGGCGACCTTGAGGGTCGGGTTTTCGCTCAGCGCCAGATCGACCGCCTCACCGAGCGTGAGACGCATTTGTGCCGCAGCGCCGAAAACGCCCGTCGCAGCAAGACACACGGTTAAAATCAGTTTTTTCATAAAATATCCCAAATTCAATTTTTATTTGCCGTACTTGGTCAGTTCGTATCTTTTCAGGTTGTCGTCGATCAGCCTCAGCCCCTTAGCCGTCGAAATGCCGCGGAAGAAATTGCTGATTATCTGCACGAAAGCTTCGCGTTCGGTCATTCCGGCAGGCAGCATCAGCTCCTTGCGGGTCACCAGCGCGGAGGCCGTGTAATAAAGCACCGAGATCGCCAGGTCGATATTGATGTTGTCGACGAACAGGCCGTCGACGATACCCTGATCGAGCATGCCGCGCAGGCTGCGCCGGTTCTTTTCCATTCCTTCGCGCGTCAGTTTGTCATGGACGGCGGGATAGAATTTCTTGAGGTTGTCCATCATGCGGCTGGACACTTCGGCCTTGTCCATCACCTGCGCCAGCACCATGAACATGGCTTCGAGGACGTTGCGGGCGTTGGCGGTAAGTTCGGTCCAACGCTGCCGGTCACGCTGGAAGTAGCGCTCCATCGCCAGATAGAGCAGCCCTTCCTTATCGCCGAACATTTCGTACAGCGTACGTTTCGATACGCCGAGATGCTGTGCGATATCGTCCATGCGCACGGACTTGATGCCCTGAGTGGCAAACATCTGCATCGCCTGGTCGATAATGCGTTCTTTTTGAGGAGGGGTCATATCATCAGTCGTTTTATTTGAGGGCAAATATAGCAAGAAAACCCACGGAACCAAAAAAGTTTTTTCTTTTTTGCAGTTTTTTCCATGAATTACGCACCGAACAAAGAAGAATGTGGACAAACCGAACAATACGGACAGGAAAGGTACCCCAAAAATGAGACGTATTGAAGAATTAAGAGGCCGCCGACCGGGGCGACGGCGGGCAAAAAAACGGAGAACCAGACGGCGGAAAGAACCGATAACGGCGGAGAATAAGGCAGCAAAGGACAGGGCGGGCGGATAACGAACGGTTACGGCAGGCGCCTCCGGCCGACCGCCCGGACAGACTATGCCGACCTCTTCGGGCAGACTATGCCGACCTCTTCGGGCAGACTATGCCGACCTCTTTGGGCAGACTATGCCGACTTTTCGGACAAACCGAACGGCACTTCGGGCAGACCGAACGGCACTTCGAAAATCATCCGGCAGCCGGACGCATACTCCGGATCGACGAACAGGCGGCCGCCCAGTCTGGCGGCGACAAGCCGGCAGATCGGCAGGCCGAGTCCCGTTCCCTGCGAAAAAGGATCGAGTTTCACGAAACGCTCGAAAACCGCTTCACGCAGATCGGCAGGAATGCCCGGCCCGGTATCGGTCACGGCAAAACGCAGGAGCCGTTCCGGCATCAGGCAGTCATAGGAGAGGGTGATACGCCCGGAATGCGTGAATTTGGCGGCGTTGCGGAGCAAATGCAGCAACACCTGTTCGACGCGTTTGAGGTTGATGCGCACCACCGGAT
>CAKVKI010000263.1 GCA_934754975.1 uncultured Alistipes sp.
TCCCGGTTGTGCAAGGCCCGGAACCTGATAGGTCAGCGACTTGCCGCCGCCCGTGGGCATAAGGGCCAGCGTGTCGCGCCCGGCCATCGCCGAGCGGATGATCTGCTCCTGTACGGGACGGAATTCGGTGAAGCCCCAGTAGCGCTTCAGCACCTCGAAAATCTTGTCTGCGAACCCTTCCATGAACACAAAGGTAGGAAAAATTAGGCGGTTTCAGGAATTTTTTATACTTTTGCGTTCGGTTAAACGTTCGACAAATGAAGATAAACGAAAAGTTCAAAGTGCGCGAGATGGCGGGGGAGCATGTGATTATCATGCCGGGCCGCGTCGGTGCCGATATGACCCGGATTCTTGCGCTCAACGACTCGTCGCTTTACCTTTGGGAGTCGCTCTGCGGCCGTGACTTCACGACCGAAGAGGCCGCCGGCCTGCTCACCCAGCGTTACGAGGTGGACGAGCCTACAGCCCTGCGCGACGCGCAGGCGTGGACCGAGAAGCTCGCCGAATGCGGCGTGCTGGAGTAGCCGGGACCCGGCCCTGCGCAAGCGGGGCATATGGAACGGCTTTACCTCCGGGCTTTTGGAAGCCGCATAAAATATATTGCATGAAACTGAGAAGACTCATATCGCTGTTACTGCTCTCCGTCTACCTGCTGGCGACGGGCGGGCCTGCGTATGTGTCGCTTTCGTGCAAATGCGTCGCGATGACGGCCCATGCCGCTCACGCATGCTGTCACCACTGCCAGCACGCCGGGGAGGCTGCCGACGGGACTGCGTCGCTGAAAGGCACCTGCTGCGGCAATCACCATTCGACAGAGATCGACCTCTATACATTCTCACCGGATAACGGAAAATCCATCCGCTGCGCAGTTACCGACCTGCCGCCTGCATTGGTGGCTGAGGCTCCGGCGCCTGCCGATATGATCCTCGGCAGCGAGAAGACCGTCGAACGGCGCGCTCCTTTCGTCGAACGGGGGCATGTCCGCTGCGCGGGTCTCCGCGCCCCTCCCGTATTGGCTTAAAACCCTTTTGGGACGTATGCTGCGTGCATACGTCCGGAATCAGTTTTAACCAATAACGGAACGTAAATGAAAATCAACAAAATATTAGTTTTATCTGTTTCAGCCCTTGCTGTGTGCGGCACCCTCAGCGCGCAGGATTTACGGGGTGTGGTCCGCGACGCCGACAACCAGCCGCTGGTGGGCGCTTCGGTCTACTGGGAGGGCACCACCATCGGCGCCAGCACCGACGCCGAGGGAGCTTTCCTGCTCCACCGCGTGAAAGGTTACGACAACCTGGTAGCTTCGTATCTGGGCTTCGTGAACGACACGCTGCGCGTTGCGAACGGCGCAGAGCGGATCGAATTCGCACTTAAGTCGGACGGCGTGGAGCTGGAGGACGTCGTGGTCGAGGGAAACCTCAGCGGCAACTTCGTCAAGCGCGACGGCATCGTCAAGAACGAGATGATTTCGTTCGCGGGTCTCTGCAAGATGGCCTGCTGCAACCTGGCCGAGAGTTTCGAAAATTCGGCGTCGGTGACCGTAGGGTACAGCGACGCCATTTCGGGCGCGCGCCAGATCAAGATGCTGGGCCTTGCGGGTACCTATACGCAGATTCTCGACGAGAACCGTCCGATCATGCGCGGCCTGAGCGCCCCCTACGGCCTGAGCTACACGCCGGGCATGTGGCTCAATTCGATTCAGGTGTCGAAGGGCGTGGCTTCGGTTACGGCCGGCCACGAAGCCATCACGGGCCAGATCAACCTCGAACACCGCAAGCCCACCGACGACGAGCGGCTGTTCGTGAACCTCTACCTCGACGACGAACTGCGTCCCGAAGCCAATATCTCGACGGCGTTTCCCGTCTCCAAGAACAAGAAACTGTCGAGCGTGATCCTGCTCCACGGTTCGATGGACACCGACGTGCGCAAGATGGACCACAACGACGACGGCTTCCGCGACCTGCCGCTGGCCGACCAGCTCAACATCGCCAACAAATGGCTCTATGCCGCCGACAACGGCACGCAGATTCGCTGGGGCTGGAAGTTCGTGCAGGAAAACCGCCTGGGCGGCATGCTCGACTATAAGAATTCGATGCGCGACGAGATGCGCGAGAAATGGGACCAGCCGGGCACGCTTTACGGTTCGAAGATCCGCAACCGCGGCGCGAACGGCTATTTTAAAATAGGTACGCCCGTCGGACCCTCGGTATACGATCCCGACGAGAAGGACGAGATGCGTTCGAACCTGGCGTTCGTGGCCGACTTCGACCACTTCAACGAAAACGCCTACTTCGGCCTGAACGACTACAAGGGCAATGAGAATGCGTTGGCGATGAATCTGATGTACAATCACTACTTCACCTACCGGTCGTCGCTGATCGTCGGCGCGCAGGCGCAGCTGCAGTATTACCGCGAGAGCCTGGCCAACAATACGCCGTGGATCGAGGCCGCGAAGTCGCGTTTCTACGATTTCGGCCGCAGCGAGCAGGAGGTGGGGGCCTATGCCGAGTACACCTATGCCATTAAAGATAAGTTCTCGGTTGTGGCCGGTATCCGCGGCGACTACAACGCGTTTTACGACAAGTTCTTCGTGACGCCCCGCGGTCATATCCGCTGGAACATCACCCCTTCGACGACCCTGCGCGGCTCGGCCGGACTGGGGTATCGTTCGACCAACGTCATCACCGACAATATCGGTATCCTGGCGACGGGCCGCGAGATCGTTTTCAAAGACAGCGACTTCTCGAAGTTCAACCGGCTGGAAAAGGCTCTGACCGTGGGCGGAAGCCTGACGCAGACTTTCGGACTGGTGAGCGCCGACGACGCGACGCTGAGTTTCGATTACTTCCGTACGCAGTTCTACAACTCGGTGATCGCGGATCAGGAGATGTATGCGGACAAAATCATGCTCTACAACTCGGACAAACGCTCCTATACGGATACCTACCAGATCGACTTCTCGTGGACGCCGGTCGAGCGGCTCGATATTTTCGCGACGTTCCGCTATACGAACAGCGAAATGACGATTGACCGTCCCGACGGGACGACGGCTCGCGTGGAGCGTCCGTTGGTAAGCCAGTACAAGACGCTGCTCAATATCCAGTACGCCACGAAGTTCCGCCGCTGGGTGTTCGACGCCACGGCGCAGCTGAACGGTCCTGCGCGCATCCCGACGCAGACCGGAAATCTGGCCGACGACAAGTATTCGCCCCGTTACCCGATGTTCTTCGCGCAGGTGAGCCGCAAGGTCGGCAAGTTCGATATTTATGCCGGCTGCGAGAACATCGCCGACTACCGTCAGCACGACCCGATTCTGAATGCGGACAACCCCTTTTCGACGGGTTTCAATTCGATGAACGTCTGGGGACCGCTTATGGGACGCAAGTTCTATATCGGCTTACGGTTTAATTTGTATTAGCAATGTTTCGCAGGGCCGATATAGAACGGTGTGGACAATCCCTCCAAACCTCCCTTTGAAAAGGGAGGCTTCGAAATCGGCCTACGGTTTAATTTGTATTGATTAACCTTAAAATAACACGAAGATGAAAAAGATTTTAATGCTTTGCCTGGCCCTTACGATGGGCGTCGGCATGTGTGCGGCTCAGAAGGCTGCGGACAAGAAGACGGTGACGACGGTATTTACGACAGACATCGACTGCGAACACTGCGTCAAGAAGATCATGAACAACGTTCCGTCGCTGGGCAAGGGCGTCAAGGACGTGAAGGTCGATCTGCCGAAAAAGGAGGTGACCGTGATTTACGACGGCACGAAGAACAACGACGAAAATATTGTCAAGGGATTCGCTTCGATCAAGGTGAAGGCGGAACCGAAGAAAGCCGGCGCGAAGAAATAGCGGCGGCCGGGTTTTGTTATTGAAAAGGGAGGACTTGAATAGTCCTCCCTTTTTTCGTCGCTTGCCTGCGGGGAAGCAGGACCGGGAAATTTGCTGAAAATATTGTTGGACCAGTGGCCGGATGTTGTTTTTTGCCTTGTTTGTCAGGCGGGGCTTTATGCGGTCGAAGGCGGTTCCGGCCGGCGGTCAGCGTACGCGGTGATTGCCCGATATTCTGTTGCGC
>CAKVKI010000264.1 GCA_934754975.1 uncultured Alistipes sp.
CCTCGGAACACTTCGTACACTCGGGCCGGCAATAGCCGCGCTCGTACGACATTTCGGGCTGCATCAGGGTCATCAGTTTGCCGGATGGCCTCAGCACCTGATTGGGACATACCGCCACGCACAACTGACACCCGGTACAGTGCGCCGTCATGTTGCGCGCCGCCAGCGATCCCGGCGGGGTGATCGGCACGGCACGGTCCGGGACTTTCTTATCCTCGATCAACGCCAGTCCGCCGTCCACTTTCTTCTCCTGCGCCTTCACGGTCGCCGTATAGGCCAAAACGCCCGCGATCGTGAGGAATTTGCGGCGCGAAGGGTCGGCGGGCCTGTCCGCGGCGACGACGCGGTCCGCCTTTGACGAAGATTCTGCAACGACGCGGTCCGCCTTTGCCGGAGCCTCCGCCGCTGCGGACGCGGAGGTCTCAGAAACGGGTTTTACGGTCGGTTTGCGCGAAAAGGCGATGGCGTGCTGACGGCATTTGCCGATACAGTCCATGCAGGCCACACAACGGCTGTAGTCTATTTCGTGCGACTTGGCGTCGATACACGAAGCCTTGCAATTACGGGCGCAGAGTCCGCAGCCGTTGCATTTCGAGGTGTCGATGCGGGGCTTAAAAACTGCAAAACGCGACACGAAACCCAGTATCGTCCCGACCGGACAAATCGTATTGCAGTAGGTGCGGCCGTTGCGCCATGCCAGAACGACCAGAACCGCGAACGTCGCGGCGGCCACGGCGAACGTCACGCCGCTCTTCACCCAAACATCCACCGTATAGAACGCATAGCTGTCCATCCGCTCGGCCGCATAGGCCAGCAGGTTGTTGCCCCATTGGTAGAGCGGCGCAAAGAGGTTCGACGCGATACGCCCGTAAGCGCTGTAAGGAGCCAGCAGTTCGGCGACGGGCTTGATATGGGCGACCATCACCGCAACGAACAGCGCCAGCATGCCGTAACGCAGCCACGGCAAGGCACGGGAGTAGGTGAAACGGTTCCTGCGCCGCTTGCCGCCCGCCCACGAAGCGACGTCCTGAAAGACGCCCAGCGGACAGATCACCGAACAGTAGACCCGTCCGAACAACAGCGTCAGCACCAGGAGCGCCACTACCACGGCGACATTGACCGCCAAAATAGCGGGCAGCAACTGCACTCTGGCCATCCAGCCGAACCACGCATGCAACGTCCCCGTGAAATCGAGGAACAGCAGCGTAATCATCGTAAAGAAAACGGCCGCGGCCGCGATTCTGATTTTTCGCAACATCTATTTATCGTTTATTTTGTCAGATTCAATCCCTGAACCCATTTCCGCACGGCGTCCTGCGAACTCTTCACAGCCCCGCCGCGTACGGGAAGCCCGCCGAGCAGGGTGGCGCCCGCACAGAGTTTCCGAATATCGTCCTCGCTGTGGCCCATACGGCTGCCTTCGTGGGTCATAAACGGCACGACGGTCTTGCCCGACCAGTCGCCGCCCGCGAGGAACGTCGCCACCGGCGGCGCGATCGTATACCACCAGCAGGGCGAGCCGACGAAAATCACGTCGTACGCCCCGATATCGGGCAGTTCACCTCTCAGCGCAGGGCGGAAGCCGTCGTTGATCTCTTTTTTGGCCTGATCCACGACAGCCTTGTATTCGGCGGGGTAGGCTTCGGCCGGAACGATCTCGAAAAGATCGCCGCCCGCCGCTTCGGCGATCTGCCGCGCCATGTCGCGCGTATTGCCGCTGTGGGAGAAATAGGCTACCAGCACCTTTTTGCCGGAAGCGGTCTGCGCCTGTGTATTCATATTGGGTAACAACATCGTTATAATCGCTATTAAAATAATCCGTTTCATCTTGTTCTCTATTTTAGGTTTACACCCGGCGGCCCAGATCATAGGCTTCGTCCATCGCAGGCATTCCCTCGATTTCGCCCGCCTGCCAGGCTCCGACGCCATAAACGACGCCCCGCTCCCGGGGATCGTCGAGACAGTCGAGGAATCCGCGGAAACATTCCACGGTGCGCTCCATCATCTCGACGCTCTCTTCGGCGGCCGTCAGGATGAAGTAAAACTCCTTGCCGCCCATCTCCGTATAACGGGCGCAGGTACGGTCTATCAGGGTCTTCATCTGCGCGCAGAGCGTATAGAAGTAGACCGGCGTAGCCATCACGATCACGTCCGCACCGACCATTTTGCCGATCACTCCGGCCGCATCGTCCCGCTGCGGACAGGGCTTCGCCCCGCCGTAGCATACGCCGCAGCCCGTACAGTAATTTATCTTCTTATCCCAGAGGAAAATCTTCTCCACGTCGTGTCCGGCCTGCTGCGCCCCGGCCATGAAACGGTCGCACAACAGATCCGAATTACCCCCGCGCCGCGGGCTGGAGGAGAGGATCAATACTTTCTTTGTCATATTGTTTTCTTCGTTTTTTATTCGTTTTCGGGTATCACTTCGTTCAGGCAGGCGATCGCATTCAGCGTACGCGGATAGCCTGTATAGGGCAGCAGCTGGGTCACCACAGCCAACAGCGTCCGTTTGTCGTTGCCGACATTCAGGTTGCCCTGGATATGCCCCCTGAGCTGGGGTTCGCATCCGCCCAGCGTGAGAAGCATCGAGAAGGTCAGCAGTTCGCGCATCTTCGCATCCAGCCCGCCGCGGGCGACATGATCGCCGAAGCAGTTGGCCGACAGATAATCCTGTATATGTTTCTGGTTCTCCGGTGCGGCGGCGCGCATCGCGTCGATCCGCTCCCCGAAAATGGCTTTCTGCACCGCCAGTCCCTTTTCAAAACGGGTTTCGGGCGAAGTCACCGACTGACCTTCGAGCGGAAGCGCAACGCCCCGCGCCGTCAGCACCTCATTGGCAATATGCACGAAGTCGATCGTCCGCGCCATGCCTACATAGGGCACCGCCTGATAAACCACCTCTTTCACTTCGACGGGCGTCACACCCGCATTCAGCGCGCCTGTGAGCATCGTCCGGAACTCGGTCTGCGCAGCCCCGGCGATACACGACGCGAGGATGCACATCATCCGTGTTTTAGTGTCAAGGTTACCATAGTCAAGCACTTCAGCAAACGCAAAGTTATCAAAAATTTCGATTAATTCAGGATCGGTCGCCGCAAGTTTCGATTCGCACCCGGGAAATAAATCCGCACGGGTTTTGACGGCCGCGGCGCTCAGGCGCGGAACCACGCCCTTGGCGGAGGAGATGGAGATCGCCGCGGGCATGGGCACTGCGGAGGATTCGGCTGTCGTAACAGTCTCAGCGGCGGCAGTGGCCGCAGAGAGGGTCACGGCGGAATAGTGCGCATCGTCCACCGGCCCGAGCCACGTATTGCGGTTGGTCTGCGGGTTGGCTTCGATAGCCAAGTGCGAGAACCAGCTGTCGGGAGCCGCGCCGTGCCAATGCACCACGTCGGGAGCGATCTCGACCACATCGCCCGGCAGCAGTTCGCGGGCCGGTTCGCCCTCGGCCTGATAATATCCCCGGCCGCCCACGACGACTAAAATCTGTCCGCCCGTATGGCTGTGCCAGTTGTTGCGGCATCCGGGTTCGAAGGTGACGTTCGAAATCGGGCAGTTGAGCGCCCCGTTCTGCGTCAGCCGGGCCAGGTAAGCCTGGCCGATAAAGTATTTCGAGAATGTTTCAGGCAGTTCGTCCCCGACGGGGAACGCGCTGATTTTCTTCGGTTTTTCCATATTCCGAGCATTTATCCGGTTACACGTTGCGGCCGCAAGCAGCGCGGCCGCGATTATAAAAATAAGTCTCTTCATCGTTTCACGTTTTCATAATATCCACAGTTGTCGATCAGTCCATATTATATTTCATCGTCCCCAGCCACTTCACGGTTTCGGGATCGCGGTGCGACAGGAAGCAGCTCCGTTCGGTGTCGAGCGTTGCGATCAGGTCCATGTCTTCCGGTGCGAGGTGAAAATCGAACACGTCGATATTTTCGGCCATGCGCTCCGGACGCACCGACTTCGGGATCACAACCACACCGCGCTGAATCAGCCAGCGCAGGACGACCTGAGCGACCGATTTTCGGTATTTCGCGGCCAGCGACACCAGCGTCTGGTTGCCG
>CAKVKI010000265.1 GCA_934754975.1 uncultured Alistipes sp.
CGCACGACCTATATCTACGGCGTAGCGACGGCTCCCGAATTCCGCCGCCGGGGACTGGCCGACAAACTGATGCGCGAAGCGATGCAGCTCATCGCGGAGCGCGGCGACGACGCTGCGCTGCTGATCCCGAGCGAAGAGTGGCTGCACGGATTCTACGCGGCATACGGATTCTCCGGAGCAATTCCCGTGGCCTTCAATTCGCCGGACGGCTTCGACTTCGGCACGGGCGACCCGTCGAAAGATCTGGCGATGGTCTGGCGGCGCGATTCATCGACGCCGATGCCCGAAGCCGTTACAATGCAGCTACCTGACCCGATAAAATAACGATGCCGTGTGACGACTCTACGACACTCGGCAATCCAACGGCTCCCGGAATAAAAAAGCCCTATCCCTGCACGATGCCCCTCTGATCCGGCCCCGACATCGTACGGAAAAACCACAGCCAATAAAAAGCCGCCGACTTTTTCAGTCGGCGGCTCCCATTTGTCACTTCAAGCGTATCACGGAAACCACTAGGAAATAGTTCCTCCGTCCACCGCAGTCGTCGTCCACGGGACCTGCTTTACCGAAGAGATGACCGCAGACTGTCCTACAAGCGTCAGTGTAATCTCATATTCGGTGCCCGCAAGGAGCGAAGGCATCGTATCGGCCGCAATGTCTTTCGTAAATGTCGCGCCGTCGATCGTACATGTCACAGAAATGGTAGGCTTGCCGGTCATCGGCACAACAAGCGCCTTATCGCTGGCAGCCAATGTAAGGGTGCCGGTGACATCGCCTGCAGGAGTCATCGTTCCGGTCCCCATATCGAGCGTTCCGGTCGCATAAATACCCTTGGTAATTTCGACCTGCGTAAGCACAGCCGCACCATTATATCCTTCGCCCTTTACGACTTTGAACGATAATTTGGAATAAGCATGTCTCATCTCAACGGCGACAGCGCCGGCGGTCGCAGCAGTAACCGGCTGATGCTCGTAAATCAAATCCTGATCAGCAGCATCTTTTTGCGCCTTTAACGTATATTGCACGCCGCCTGCAGTAGTCACAGCCAAAGCCGTGGGCGCCCACGCTACCAATTCACCACCGGTACGGTCCACCAGGACAGTCTCGTCATTCTCGAATGCCCATGAATTAGGAGCGGTATATTTTACCAATTTCGCAGCCGTTGTAATGTTGTTCGTAATGAAAACTTTAAAATCCGCCGCATAATCGGTCGCTTCGGCACGCGTAACAACATCGAGGGACTTCACATCCATAAAATGGATAGAGGCGATTTCAGGCTGGGGGGGGGTAACTTCATCCTGCTTGTCGCATGAAGTAAAAGCGGCCGAAGCCATAGCTGCAACGGCAGCAACCAAGTAAAAACGTTTCATTTTTGTAATTTTTTTAATTAGTGTACGTATTTTTCGAACGGCCTGCAATTCGCAGGAGGAATTAAACAGGCAATCCTTATTATTCAACAAAAAGGTCGCAATTATTCACAATGATCCGAATTGTTTATTTTATAACACACAATTTCGTTCATTACGTTATTCAAAGTTAAACAAAATGCCCTGTGAGTGTACTCCAAGAACCGCTTACGCCCATCGAAAGGGCTTTTTTGTATACCACATAGAGCTACAACACATAGTCCGTGGACGAAAATGCCTACACAATTCAACAGAAGGATTAAAACTGTAAGTAAAAATCAGGAAAAGCCGCCTGTTTCCCATCCAAGGACAAGCCGCAACGACAAGGAGATATCGGGGAAATAAACGAGAAAAAACCGAAAAGGGAGCGTTTATCAGGACTGAAAACAAAAACCCCGAAGCTTTCGCTTCGGGGTTATTCTTCGGCCCGGATATGGAAAAAGCGGTTATTAAAATACGTTTCCCAAATCGGGACTCCTCAATATATATTAAGTATCCGAAATCTACTCCCGGGACATCCGACGCAGAAAACACTCGATCGTATTCTCCATCAGGCAGCAGATCGTCATCGGCCCCACGCCGCCCGGCACGGGGGTAATGACCGAAGCCTTCGGCTCGACAGCGGCGAAATCGACGTCGCCGCACAGCTTCCCGGTCTCAGGATCGCGGTTTACACCCACATCGATCACCACGGCGCCTTCGCGCACCATGTCGGCCGTAACGAATTTCGGCCGGCCGATCGCCACGACCAGAATATCCGCGCGGCGGGTCACCTCCGGCAGATTGCGCGTGCGGCTGTGCGCCATCGTCACCGTAGCGTTCCGATCCAGCAGCAGTTTCGACACCGGAAGCCCCACGATATTGCTGCGGCCGATCACTACAGCCTCCTTGCCTTCGATCCCGACACCTGCGGCCTCCAGCATCTTGATGATGCCCTTCGGCGTACAGGGAAGCGTACAGGACTGTTTCTGCCACAAAGCAGCCACATTCAGGGGATGAAAGCCATCCACGTCCTTGGCCTTGTCAATCGCCTCGATCACCTTGTCCTCGTCGATATGTTTCGGCAGGGGCAGCTGAACCAGAATACCGTCCACATCCGCGTCGGCATTCAATTCGGCGATAATGCCGAGCAGTTCCGCTTCCGAAATTGTCTCGGGTTTGCGGATCGTCGTGTTGCGAATCCCCACCTCGGCCGACGCCTTGGCTTTACCCGTCACATACGACACACTGCCGGGGTCTTCGCCCACCAGAATCACGACCAGATGCGGCATCCGGCCGTATTTTTCGCCGAACGCCGCCACCTCGGCGGCCATCTCGGCCTTAAGTTTCGCTGAAAGTTCTTTTCCGCTGATTATCATATTTCTCAACTATTTTTTTAATGCCCAATGCCCGATATCGGTCCTGTGAAAAAGGTTGTCGCACTCGATCTGCGCCACATCCTTCAGCACATTCTCACGCGCTTCGGCCAGCGTCGCCCCTTTGCCTACGACGAACAGCACACGGCCTCCCGCCGTCAGAATACGACCGCCGTCGGCCTTCGTGCCCATATGGTATACGGCGCTTTCGATTCGGTCTAGCCCCTTGATCTCGTGTCCCTTCTCATAGGTGTCGGGATAGCCCTTCGAGGCCAGTACGACGCCCAGCGTCGCAAAATCATGCCATTCGGGGCGCGTATCCCCTCCGTCGGCCACGGCGCAGAAGATATCGACGATATCGCTCTTCAGGCGCGGCAGTACGACCTCGGTCTCGGGATCGCCGAAACGGGCGTTGAACTCGATCACCTTGATCCCCTGCGGGGTCTTCATCAGGCCGCCGTACAGTACGCCTTCGAACGGACACCCTTCGGCGACCATCGCATCGGCCGTCGGCTGCAATACCTTTTCAAGCGTATATTTCTCGTCTTCCGCCGTAATGAACGGCAGCGGGGAATAGGCCCCCATACCGCCCGTGTTGGGTCCCTTGTCACCGTCGAAGGCACGCTTGTGGTCCTGCGCCAGCGCCATCGGCCACACCTTGCGGCCCGAAACGAAGCACATGAACGAAAATTCGGGTCCCGTGAGGAAATCCTCAACCACGACTTTGCCTTGGCCGAACTTGTCGTCGAGCAGCATGTCTTTCAGTGCGGCGGCGGCCTCTTCCAGCGTCTCAGCGATCACCACACCCTTGCCGGCCGCCAGCCCGTCGTACTTCAATACCGCCGGAAGCGGACGCGAAGCCACGTAATCCAACGCTTCGGCGTACTCCGTGAAAGCGCGGTACCCCGCCGTCGGAATAGCGTATTTGGCCATCAGGTCCTTGGCGAATTCCTTGCTCGATTCGATCCGCGCAGCGGCTTTCGTCGGGCCGAAGATCCGCAGTCCGGCGGCCTTGAACGCATCGACGACTCCCGCCGCCAACGCCACCTCCGGCCCCACGACCGTAAGGCCGATTTCGTTGGCCGTAGCGAAGTCGCGCAGTTTCTCCACCTCGGTCTCCTTGATCGCCACGCACTCGGCCTGCGCCGCAATGCCCGCATTGCCGGGGGCGCACCAGATTTTCTCCACCTGCGCCGAGCGTGCGAGGGCATCTACGATCGCATGTTCACGGCCTCCGCCGCCTATTACCAGAACTTTCATATTCGTTAATTTTACCCG
>CAKVKI010000266.1 GCA_934754975.1 uncultured Alistipes sp.
ACGGCATCATCAAGATGGCCGACGACCTGCTGGCCAAGAATGCCGAAAATGCACTCGCTCAGAATGTCCGCCTGCAGGCATATGCCAACAAGAAGGACTATGCGAAGGTGATCGAATTGGGACAGGCTGCCGCTGATGTGCAGACCGACCCTGCCGACAAGAGCCTGATGTACTACCTGCTGGGCGCCGCTTACAACGCCAGGGAGATGAAGCCGCAGGCAATCGCCGCTTTCAGGCAGGTGACCGACGGCCCTGCCGCCGAGAACGCCAAGGCCGCCCTTGCGGAGCTTTCGAAATAGGACGATTCATACATGCGATACGAAGCGGGTCCCCGATCGGGGACCCGCTTTTTTGTGTTTTACAGGTATTAGGCCGTGGTATTGTCAAAGGGGAACAGGCTGGCAAAGCAGAGGTCGCATGACGAATCGACAGCAAAAA
Organism: uncultured Alistipes sp.; assembly: GCA_934754975.1. Lineage (GTDB taxonomy): Bacteria > Bacteroidota > Bacteroidia > Bacteroidales > Rikenellaceae > Alistipes. The sequence continues at coordinate 439 of CAKVKI010000266.1, forward strand.
GTAAGGCGCGAAGATATATTTGCGCCGTATTTTTTATTATATTGGATGTTGAAAATAGGTGTTTTATGAAAAAAATCATTGTTTCCAGACCTCTACTATCGGTTGCTGTTCTGTTGTTCAGCTCGTTATCGGTTTTCGCCAACGGCGATCCCGTGATGCGGTATTCCTCGCTGATCGGATCGTCCAATCCCGTTCCCCGTGAGATAACAGACATACAGATCTTGCGTGAAGAACTCTATATCCGTCCGGGAAAGTATAGCCAGATCGTGGTCAAGTATCTGCTGTATAACGGTTCGGACAAGGATTATACCGACATCGACTATGGCTTTCCGGTCGATTACCTGGGCGGAGGCGAGGAATACGAGAATTCGGCCCCGATATCAGACGAGACTTCCGATAGTGAATATGTCTTCGGCTGGCACGACGATTATATCCGGGATATCGCTTTTGCGCTCAATGGGAAAGCGTTGTCCTGGAAACCCTCCGGGGAAGCCGTGTATCGGGATCCTCCGCTCCCGGATTGGAAGGATTATCAGGATGTTACGGACGGAAAGTTCTGGTATGACCTCGACGTGTCGGACCATTGGCAGCGTATCACGTATCGCCGGTGGTTCTATACGCGCTTCAGCGTGAAGAAAGGCGAGACGGTTACGCTGGAGGTAAGGTATGCGCTCCGCAGCCGTGCGTCCGGTCCTTTGTACAGGTACCCGTCCATTTGCGAAAGCGAACTCGTCTACGACTTCTCCCCGGCCTCCCACTGGGGCGACGGGACCGCCCGGGAACTGTCGGTGAGGATCGACGCATCGGATTTACCGTATATGGACGTGTCTGTAGAGGGCTTGCCTGAGTCCGGGCTGCAGCAAGAGGGGGCGAACTATTCCTACCTGGCGAAAAACTTCGCTTTCCGGGAGGCCGAGCCGATACGGCTGGTTTATTATGCGTTCACGCCGGGAGATGCCTCCGAACTCCTTTCCCACAGGATACCCGCAGACGAATACGAGATCACAGCAGAGAAAGAATCGGCGGACTATCCCGTAGCCAACCTTTCGGATTTGGACTTTTCTACGGCGTGGGTGGCCTCCGGCGGCGGTGAGGGGTGTAAGATTCGCATCCGCTTCCGCCAGCCGACCCGGATCGCGGGATTCGCGCTGGTCAACGGCTATCATAAAAGCGAATCGACCTATCTGAACAACAACCGGGTGGCAAGCGTCGATTTAACCATCGACGGCGATTCCGAGTACGGATTTTCCTTCTCCGATGGCGACCTCCTCGGAGACAAGGACAAATACTACGACAACAACGAGTATAAACCGCTCTATTTCGGGAATATGGTCGGCCACCCGGATGTTTTTTTTCGCATGTATTCTCAACGGGTAAGAGAAATAGAACTGACGATAACGGGTATTTATGCGGGGGCGAAATACAACGATACATGCCTTTCCGAGATCATTTTTTTCAGGGATATATGGCCCGTCGGCTCCGATAAAACACATGATGCGGATGAACCTTAAACGAAAATGTGGAATCCGGCTGCTGCCCGTATGGTTCGGCGCGATTTGCTGGGCGTGCTGTGCGTGCGGCAGCGGCACCCGGAGCGGAGTGCCCTCCACCGATATTTCCGCGCTTGCGACCGCGATAGACAGCGCGGTGTGCGGGCCGGTTTACGACCGCGATTCGCTCTATGCCGTTTTGATCGGGAAACTGGGTGCGGAGAGACGTTATACGTCCGTAATCCGCTTTTTGGCGGACAGTCTGGTTCCTCAATATAATTTTTATGAATTTGACAATCGTTCCGAGTGTCTTTTCGCCGAGCCGCTGCGGTACCTGACCCGGACGGAACTGGACGCAGGGCGTTCTTTGGTAACGTTGGCCGAGGATGATAGAGGTGAGTTCCACTATTTGCTGCTCGATGCCTCCGACTCGATCGTCTGGCACCGCTTTTCGGACACGCAGCGTACCCGGATATTGAAACGGGAGTTCCGGGATTGGGACGCGGACGGCAAAAAAGAGATCGTGGAGCTACGGGAAAATACCGTCAGCGGATTTGTCACGACTAAAGAATACGTTTTTTCAGTCGGGGAAAAAGGGCTGATGTTGCAGTTCTGCATCGAACTTTCCGGCGCGAGCTGGATCGGTGCCGATTCGTTGGGAGGTTACCTGACCCGGCGTAGCTACCGATTTCTCGACAACGGACTGTATCGCATTACGGAGCGGAAAAGCCGGTGCGACGACGAGGGAAACCCGCAGGGAACCGTGTCGGTGGTCCGCTACACGCTTCCGGCGGATTCGCTGCTGGTACGATATGGCGATTGGGAGAACTGAAATGACAGCATCCGGGACGAATCTTGTGTTGTTGTGCCCCGGCGCCGTCCGATATGTTCGGAGCCTGGGTTTCTGGCTTACGGGTGCTGACCTGTACCGGCGTTTTTTCGATCCGCGCGGATTCGGACTTCCGATGCGGTGCATGAAAGAGTGATTGTTCCGTTTTGATGTCGCTCCGTATGCGCGCCAGGCCGCTGCGGGTCAGGGGCGTTGTGCCCATGCGGGCTTCGAATTGCGTTTCGTTCGTCGCCATGCACGCTTGGGTGTCCATCGCCGGCGGGGCGAAGACGGGATCGAAAGCCGGGTTGCCTGCCGTTGCACTTTGCCGCCGGGTTTTGCCGCTGTGCCCTGCTACCGTGTCTTATCTCCGGCCGGAAGCCGGTGTGTGCCAGTCCGGAACCTGTCCGGTTTCTGTGTTTTCCCTCCGTCCGAAGCCCTGCTTTGGTATGAAATATGCGTGACCCAGCCGCAGATCAACAGCATTGCTTATGGAACGGAAAACGTATGTCCAGCCCGAAATCGAGCTGCTCGATGTGTGTGTCGGGCAGGGATTCGCGGCTTCGGTAGAGAGTGAGGTCGAAGGTTTCGACCGGGAGGACTGGAATGAATAGGTTTACATGGACGGCGGCGGTTTGCTGCGGGCTGCTGTGCGCCTGTACCGACGATCAGACACAGGGCGCTGCGCCGCAGGATACCGTCACGCGCAGCATCCGGATCGAAGCGTCCGCGCCGGCGACGCGCACCGAATTGGCCGCCGACGGTTACAGCGTCCTCTGGTCGCCGGGCGACCGGATCGGCGTTTATGTCAAAAGCGGCGATACGTTTACGACGGTCAATGTCCCGCTGACTTTCGAGGGGACTGCGGCCGCCGCAGGGGGCGCTTTCAGCGGCGATATTACGCTGACCGAAGGGGCTTCGGAATATACGCTGTATGCCTATTACCCCTATTCCGAACAGGAATCCGCCGACGCGACGGATGTGGTTTTTTCGCTGGCCGCCCGGCAGACGCAGGCCGCCGCGGACGACTCTTCACACCTGGGCGACTATGACTTTCTCGTTGCCGGGGCCGTCACGAGTGCGACCGGCGACTTCGGGCCGCTCACTTTCCGGCACGCTTTCGCCGTGGTCGAAGTGGACCTGACTGCTTCGGGGGAGATGGCCGGGAAACAGGTCGAGTCGGTGATGCTTTTCGGTACGGACGCCGCTTCCGTGCTGTCGAACGGCACCCTGACCGGTATGGCC
>CAKVKI010000267.1 GCA_934754975.1 uncultured Alistipes sp.
GTATAGCGGTGCGGCACCGAAATCGGGTCGCCCTCGATAAACTCGGGACGGTTGTATTTGTCGTGGAGCCGTTCGAGCAGCTCTTTCAGTTCGTCGTTCATAAAACGCAGCCGTATTACAAAATACGACCGTCCGACATGGTGATCTTCCGGTCGGCCATCGCCGCCAGATTCTCGTCGTGGGTGACGATCACGACGGTCTGCCCCAGCCGGTCGCGCAGCTCGAAAAAAAGGCGGTGTATCTCGTCGCGGTTGTGCGAATCGAGGTTCCCCGAGGGTTCGTCGGCCAGCAGTACGGCGGGCGAATTGATAAGCGCCCGGGCGATAGCCACGCGCTGCTGTTCGCCGCCCGACAGCTGGCCGGGTTTGTGTCCGCGGCGCGGCATGAGGTTCATCATCTCCAGCAGTTCGGCGGCGCGGCGTTCGACCTCCGCACGCGGACGGCGGCCGATAAGCCCCGGAATACAGACATTCTCGAAAGCCGTGAATTCGGGCAGCAGGTGGTGGAACTGGAAGACAAAACCGATGCGTTCGTTGCGGAACCTGGACAGCACCTTGTCGCCCAGCGCAAAGGCGTCCTGTCCGCCGATTTCGACACGGCCCCCGTCGGGGCGCGAAAGCGTGCCGACGATTTGCAGCAGCGTGGTCTTGCCTGCGCCGCTGGCGCCGACGATCGAGACGACTTCGCCTTTGGCGACGTCGAGCGAGACGCCTTTCAGCACTTCGAGGTCGCCGAAACGCTTGTGTATGTCGGTAACTTTAATCATTCGATACGGTATTTGGTTTCGATAAGGGCGATCGTGCTGTCCACGGCCGCAATCTTTTCGTCGAAATCGTTGCCGAAGCCGAAGAAATAGGCGGAGGTCCCGAGGAAGGCCGCACACATCGGATCGGCCAGAATCGTCCGCCACGACCTGCGCTGATCGCCGCCGCCGAGCGAAAAACCGGCGCTGTTGGCGAACAAATGGTTCTGCGCCTCCCGTTTACGGTCGGAATACAAAATGACCTGCTCCCGGAAATCGTTGAGCCGGTTGTAGCATCCGAGAATATCGACCAGCAGCTGTTTGTCCCCGACGGCCGAAATTACGTCCGAGGATTTAAGTACTTCCAGCGCATCCTGCTGCGGCCGGTAGGTATGCAGGCGGCTGAGGAGGTAGCGGTAATGGTCCAGAGAATCCAGCGGCACGGCCTCTACATCCAGATCGTACTCCTGAAGCATCAGCATCCCCTGCTGATCGTAGTAAAGGCTGGTGCAGACCTCACAGAGTTGTTCGCGGTTACGCTCCAGTTCGGAGACGACCAGCTGCATGACCGTTTTCACCTGCCGCTGGCGCGACCAGCGGGAGATCAGGTCCGAGCCGACGAACGTCACTACGATACCGACGATGACCACGGAGAGCTGAAGCGCATATTCGCGCCACGTCCAGCGCAGAGCGGATTTACGTTCTTTCGTATTCGCCGCAGGGCGGGCGGAGGATTTGAAACGGGAAGAAGCATCGGAGCGGCCCGACGCGGCCGAACGGCCGGAAGTGCCGGAAGTGCCGGAGCGGTTGGAGGAACCGGAGCGGCCGGAGGTGTCCGCACGATCGGAGACACCGGAACGGCCTGAGGCATCGGAACGATCCGCTACCGCAGGCCGGGCGGAAGAATCGGAGCGGCCGGGAGTGTCGGAACGCCCCGAACGGCCGGAGCGCTGCCGGGAACGCCGCGACGCGGATTTTCCGGGCTTCGCATCCGCCGCCTTGTCGGACTGGTCCGAACCGGTCGTGTCGTTCACCCGGTCTGTCCTGCCCGAAGCATCCGGCTTGCCGGCCCTGGCCGCGTTATCCGGTTTATCGGTTTTGGCCGTCCGGGGAGCCTTGGACGCTCTGTCCCCGGCATCCGTTGCGGCTGTTTTGTCTTCGGCATTTGCCGCAGGCTGTTCGTTTGCCATAATTATCTGGTGTTTTGTTCGTATGCGTTGAATAGTTTTACCGTATCGGCCGCTTCGCGGACGTCATGTACGCGAAGGATCGCGGCGCCCTGACGCAAACACTCCCAGCCGAGGGCGACGGTGCCCGCGAGCGATTCGGCGGGCGTGGCGCCGAGGACGCGGTAGATCATCGACTTGCGCGAAAGGCCCGCCAGTACGGGGTAGCCCAGTGCGCAGAGACGGGGCAGGCCCGCCAGCAGTTCGTAATTCTGTTCGGTGGTTTTGGCAAAGCCGAAGCCGGGGTCGAGGATGATGTTTTCGCGTTTGATCCCGGCGGCGAGCAGGCCGGAGGTCTTCGCTTCGAAGTAGGCCGCGACTTCGACCGTGATGTCGCGCTTGTAGTCCGTGAGGGCCTGCATGGTCCGGGGATCGCCCTTCATGTGCATGGCGACGTAGGGCACGCCGTATCGCGCGGCCGCGGCGGGCATCTGCGGATCGAGTTCTCCGGCGGAGATATCGTTGATGATGAGCGGACCGAATTTTTCGATCGCACGGGCGGCGACTTCGCTGCGAAAGGTATCGACCGAGATTACGATGCCGGGCGCCAGCCGCCGCACGGCCCCGATGCCCAGCTCCACGCGCCGCCACTCTTCGTCGGCGGGGACTTCATCGGCGCCGGGGCGCGACGAATAGCCGCCCACGTCGATAATCGACGCGCCTTCGGCTGCAGCCTCCTTCACGCGGCGTTCGACATGCGCCGCGTCGGGCATGCGGCTGCCGGCGAAGAACGAGTCGGGGGTGACGTTCAGGATCGCCATCACCTGCGGCCGGGAGAGGTCGAGATCAATGTTGTCCTGCTTCATGGCTGAATATGCGGTCGAGTTTGACGACGGCGGGTTCGAGGTCCTCTTCGAAGATATTGACGATCGTATAGTCGGCACGGCCGCTCAGCGTATCGTCGTCCAGCTGGGCGGCGATGCGGCGGCCGACCTCATCGGGACCGCAGTCGTCGCGGCGGCAGGTGCGCTCGATGCGCAGTTCGCGCGGCGCGAGTACCGCAACGGTCTTATCGACGCACGTTTCGAGGCCGGCTTCGAACAGGATCGCGCTTTCGAGAATCACGTAAGGCCCTTCCTGCCGGGCGGCCCACGCATCGAAATCGTTCATCACGGCGGGATGCACCAGCGCATTGAGGTCGGCGAGCGCCTGCGGGTCGCTGAAAACAACGCCCGCGAGGTAGGCCCGGTCGAGCTGTCCGTCGCGGAAAGTTCCGGCTCCGAAACGTTCCGTGAGCCGCATACGCAGCATGTCGTCCTGCTGCATGAGTCGTTTGGCCGCGGCGTCGGAATCGTAAACCGCGATGCCCTTTTGTGCAAAAAGGCGGCATACAGTGCTTTTGCCGCTGCCGATGCCGCCCGTTACTCCGATTTTCATCATTGTTTCTCTTCGGGATAATCCAGTTCGGGAACAGCGCCGATGGAGACCACCTTGATATCGCTGTAGCGCACCGAAATCGCGCTCTGCAGCGACTGGGGGTCGATCACCACCTTGCCTTCGTGCCCCTCCTCGCGCGACCGCTTGTATCGCAGTTCCGAAAGCGGGATGCGCAGCGTCTTGTTCATGTAGACCCGGTAGCCGAACAAGTTGGTGCCGACGCCTTCGACGACGCATGTCACCTCGAACGGTTCCCCGTCCACACTCACACGCACGACCTGCTCGGTGGTGTAGGTATAGCTCAGTTTGGCGATATACCACAGGATGAACGAGGCGACGAGCAGCGCCAGAAAGACCGGCGAGACGTAACGGTGCATCCATTTCAGCAAATTATCCATTGTGCGTTGAAATTCCATAATGCAAAGGTAAAAATAAAATGGACTGCAACAAACCGTGCAGTCCATTTTATTCGAATAGATATAAGGTATATTACGCCTCTTTGTCGAGTTTGGCGCGTTTGGCCATCAGGTCGTAAGCGATCGGAGTGGCGATGAAGATCGTCGCGGCGGTACCCACGATAACGCCGACCGTCAGTGCGAAGATGAAGCCGCGGATCGTCTCGCCGCCGAAGAAGAAGATCGCCAGCAGCGTTACGA
>CAKVKI010000268.1 GCA_934754975.1 uncultured Alistipes sp.
CCATCAGCATCCCGGGGGTGATCTTGTCGCAGTTGGAGATGCAGACCAGCGCATCGACCTTGTGGGCGTTGGCCATATATTCGACGCTGTCGGCGATGATCTCGCGTGAGGGCAGCGAGTAGAGCATGCCGTCGTGTCCCATGGCGATGCCGTCGTCTATGGCGATGGTGTTGAATTCCGCCGCGAAACATCCGCAGGCTTCGATGCGCTGCTTGACGTGCTGTCCGATTTCGTGCAGGTGGACGTGTCCCGGCACCAGCTGGGTGAACGAATTGGCGATGCCGATGACCGGCCGGCCGAACTGTTCTTCGCGCATGCCGTTGGCGCGCCAGAGGCTTCTGGCGCCGGCCATACGGCGGCCCGTCGTTGTGACGGCGCTTCTGAGTGTGTGTTTCATCTTCTCTCTCTTTTTTCGGCGTATTGTCTCTGGCGGTTCGCCCGGATAACAAAAAAAACCTTTCTCCACCGGAGAAAGGCCTATTTTATAATCTTTCGAATATATACATTCCTTTCTCCCGTTATCCAGTAGTGACGACGAGCAGCAGATTAATGACGGTATTATTCGAATGATTCAGAGCGGTCATAGCCGAATTTCTGTATTTGTTCCGTTTCAAAGATAGGGATATAAAATCAGACGGACAAATAAATTCCTAAAGAAATTTAATAATGTGATATTCCGGAAGCAGATTACGCTCTCAGGTTTTTATTTTCAGGTCTCATCCGCCGTTTGGTTACAATTTGAAACCTTATTTTTTGCCCTTAAACCCTATTTCAGGGTGATTCGCATGAATTTGACATCTTTTTTCGGGCGTTGTATCTTACTGTTCATATATTATTATAGGTGTGTCCGGCCTTTTTGTGCTATTTGTTTGGGGTGAAAGCCGTTCCGGATTGTTTGGCGGGCATCTTACAATTCGTCACGTGATTTGGATATTAAAATTTTTTGTTTTATATTTGCCCCTGATGGATATGAAACGGAACCATACGATACTCGGAGAATGCGGGAACGCCTGCATTCCGACGACGTGTGCCGCCGCTGTTATCTCCGCTGCTGCCGCAACAACCACAACCCCTGTGGGGGTCTAGTTGTTTTTTCCCGTCAGAAGCATACACCGTATGCACACACCCGGCCAAGGCTGCCGGCGCGGGAACCGGATTTCAGACAAAGGCAGTTTAATTCAAAGGAGATTTTACCATGAAACATATCAAAGTTTTCGCCCCCGGAACGGTGGCGAACCTGGGTTGCGGCTTCGACATCATGGGCCTGACGCTCGACGGCGTGGGGGACCGGATCGAGGTCGGCGCCGAAGCGGGCATGAGCGGGCTTGTGATCCGCAACCGGAGCGGGAAGAAGCTTCCCGAAAACCCCGAAGACAACGTCATAACCCCGGCCCTTACGGCCATGCTCGATGCGTACGGACAGTCCGTGCGGGTCGAAATCACGATTCTCGAAAAGATAGCTCCCGGAAGCGGCATCGGATCGAGCGCCGCCTCGTCGGCCGCCGCTGTCTACGGGCTGAACGAACTGCTGGGACGCCCATTTTCGGCGGAACGGCTGGTGGAGTTCGCCATGATGGGCGAGGCGCTGATCGGCGGCACGCCCCATGCCGACAACGTCGGTCCGGCCCTGCTGGGCGGCGTGGTGCTGATCCGCGGATACGGGCCGCTGGATATCATCCGTCTGCCGGTGCCCGATGACTTTTTCTACGCCGTGGCGCATCCCGGCATCGTGGTCAGCACCAAGGAGGCGCGCGAGGTGCTGCCCCGCGAGATTCCGATGGCGCATGCTATTACGCAGTGGGGAAACGTCGGCGGGCTTGTCGCCGGGTTGGCGCTGGGCGACGTGGCGCTGATCGGCCGTTCGATGCATGACGCCGTCGTGGAGCCTTACCGCAAAGGATTCATTCCCGGTTACGACCGTTTGAAGGAGGGGGTGCTCTCTGAAGGCGCCCTGGCCATGAATATCGCCGGATCGGGACCTTCGGTCTTTGCCCTGGCCGCCGACCGGTCGGTGTCGGAACGGGTCGCTGAGCGGATGAAAAGCCACTTTGCCGGGTTGGGAATAGGTTGTAACATTTATGCGGGCCGCGTGTCGAACCGCGGGGCGCGAATCGAAGAATAAGAAAAGACGAAAACCATGAAATACTACAGTACGAGAGACAAAGCACTTGCACGGCCCTGTTCGCTGCGCGAAGCCGTGCAGGCGGGACTGGCGCCCGACGGAGGGCTGTTCGTCCCCGAACGTATTCCGCAGGCGGATATGGCGGTCGCGGAGCGGCTGGCCGGGGAATCCTATGCCGCGATGGCGGGGTATCTGGCCGGACTGTTCTTCGGCGAAGATATCGAGCGCGGGATTTTGCAGCGCGAGATAGACCGCATCTACGATTTTCAGGTTCCCCTGCGTCCGGTCGGAAGCCGCTATACGCTGGAACTGTTCCACGGGCCGACGTTCGCGTTCAAGGACTTCGGCGCCGGATTCATGGGCCGCATGGTCGGCCTGCTGGGCGGTGCGGATGAAAAGCTGGTGATCCTGACGGCGACGTCGGGCGATACGGGCAGCGCCGTGGCGCACGGTTTCTACAACGTGCCGGGCGTCGAGGTGGTGCTGCTCTATCCCGAAGGGAAGATCAGCCGCCTGCAGGAGTGCCAGATGACCGCGCTCGGAGGCAATATCCATCCGCTGCGCGTGGCTGGAACCTTCGACGACTGCCAGCGGCTGGTCAAGGAGCTGTTCGCCGACAGCTCTTTCAGGGCCGCGCACCGCGTGTCGTCGGCCAATTCGATCAACCTGCTGCGGTGGATTCCGCAGGCGTTCTATTACTTTTACGGGTATTGCAGGTGGCGGCAGGCTTCGGGCGGCGAAAATCCGGTGGTCGTGGTGCCGAGCGGCAATTACGGCAACCTTTCGGCCGGCATGCTGGCGCGCCGCATGGGGCTGCCCCTCGGGGGATTCGTCGCGGCGTCGAACGCCAACGACGTGGTGCCCGAATTCCTGCGGACGGGCGATTACCGTCCGCGGCCGTCGGTGCGGACGCTGGCCAATGCGATGGACGTCGGCGCGCCGAGCAACTTCGAGCGTATGATGTGGCTGTGCGGCGACGATCCGGACGCCCTGCGCGGTGAGCTGGACGGGTTCCGGTGCGACGACGCCATGATCCGCCGTACGATCGACGGCCTGCACCGGAATTACGGCTATCTTTCCGATCCGCACAGCGCTGTGGGCTATGCGGCTTCCGTGGCCTGCGGCAGGCCGGGGTTCTACCTTTCGACGGCCCATCCGGCCAAATTCGGCGAGGTCATTTCGCCCGTGACCGGGGCGAAGGTGCCGCTGCCCCCGCGCCTTGCGGAGCTGGTGAAGCGTCCGCGGATTTCGGAGCCGATGGCGGTGGATCTCGGGGCGCTGGAGGAGTACGTCGCCGGAGTGTGAGATTCGCGGCGGTCCCCGCTTGGGTTTCGGTGCCGATGACGGGCGAATGACATGCCGGTGACATGCCGGTGATTTGTCGGTGACGGTTCGGCGGCGGGCGGATAGCGGGCGGCGCGGTGGCGGAATCCGTCCCTTTCCGGAACTGTCCGCTGCGGCGGAGACCGTGTTCCGGAACTGCGCGGCAGGGACTGGCGATGTCCGGTTACGGCCGGGCCGGTTTGGAGCCGAGCCGACTCCTTACCCCGGAATGTCGGGAAGATTGGAATTGAAAAAGGGTTGCAACGCGGCGGTTGCAGCCCTTTTTTTGTGCGGAATTTCCGGTTTGCGTGCGGGATTCCCTTTTTGTGCGGGATTCCCGGCTAAATATGCGCGGCGATGAAGTCCCCGACCTCGGTTGTTGAGTAACGCCGCTCGCCCTGCGCGGCGAGGTCTTCGGTGACGATTCCTTCGGTGAGCGCCCGGTTTACGGCGTCGCGGACCGCGCTCCCTTCGGCAATCAGCCCCAGGTGTTCGAGCAGCATGGC
>CAKVKI010000269.1 GCA_934754975.1 uncultured Alistipes sp.
CTCGCCACGCGCAAAGAGAGCTTCGAAGGCAAGACCGTCTGCATCTCGGGTTCGGGCAACGTGGCGCAGTACGCCTGCCAGAAAGCGACGCAGCTCGGCGCCAAGGTCGTGACGCTCTCCGACTCGTCGGGCTACATCCACGACCCCGAAGGCATCGACGCCGCGAAACTGGACTATGTAATGGAATTGAAAAATATCTTCCGCGGCCGCATCAAGGAGTACGTCGACCGTTACCCTTCGGCAACCTACTACCCCGGCCAGCGTCCGTGGAGCGTGAAGTGCGACATCGCCATGCCGTGCGCCACACAGAACGAACTGAACGGCGAAGAAGCGCAGGCGCTCGTCGACAACGGCTGCGTGTGCGTAGCCGAAGGCGCCAACATGCCCTCGACGCCCGAAGCCATCCGCATCTTCCAGCAGAACAAACTGCTCTACGCTCCGGGCAAAGCCGCCAACGCAGGCGGCGTAGCGACGTCGGGTCTCGAAATGACGCAGAACTCGATGCGCATCACCTGGTCGCCCGAAGAGGTGGACGCCAAGCTCCGCTCGATCATGCAGAACATCCACTCCGTCTGCGTACAGTACGGCACCCAGGCCGACGGCTATATCAACTACGTCAACGGCGCCAATATCGGCGGCTTCATGAAGGTCGCCAACGCCATGCTGGCGCAGGGATGCGTCTGATCTGCAGTCCGCATACGCAAGAAGCCCGGAGCAATGCTCCGGGCTTTCTTATTTCATATCCGTACCGATTACAGGAACAGCACAGCCAGCGCCGCGACGGCGAATCCGCCGCAGAATCCGGCCAGCACCTGCGGTCCGTTGTGACACCCCAGATAGAGACGGGCCGAAGCCAGCGCCCCGGCGCAGAGGATAGCGATCATCAGCGGGATCATCATGTCGCCCACGCCCGCGATATTCATCACCACCAACAACGCCACAACGGCCCCCATCGCCGTCAGGTGCAGGCTGATCTTCCAATAGAGCGACACCACCAGACACATCATTTCACAACAGGCTGCGGCGATCATGAATTTACGCAGGAAGATGGCGGACGGAATTTTGGCGATCGTAATGGCGCACAGCACATAACACACGGCGCCGATCAGCAGCGGCAAAAACCGCTCGCGGCGGTTGTCGACCTTGTAATCCGAGATCCGTCCCAGCGACCGCAGCACCCCCAGCGCCAGCAGGGGAATGATTATCGCATACAGCACCACGACCCACAGCAGGTAAATCTTCACGCTCGACGGATAATGTGCAAAAACGGTAAGTGTCAGCAATACGCCGATCATGTAAAGAGGCAGCAGAAACGGGTGCAAAGCCCACGATATGCCGTTCGAGAGTTTCTTGTACATTCTTCAAATTATCATACCGGCCGCAACTGCCGCAAACCTGCCGCCGCCTTCCGAGGCGGCTCGGCGGACCAGCGCAAATCTGTTCGGTATCCAGCCGCAACGCCCCTCCCGGGACGAATACGGCCGGCGGCCGGTTTTCAGTTCTTCACTTATATCTGTTTGCGGAGCCGGGCGACGGGGATTCCGAGCATTTCGCGGTACTTGGCCACCGTGCGGCGGGCAATCCGGTATCCCTTCGAATTGAGGATATCCATCAGCGTTTCATCCGTCAGCGGATGGCGCTTGTCCTCTTCGTCGATACACTCCTGTAAAATATTTTTGATTTCATAACTCGACACCTCCTCACCGCTCTCGGTCTGCATCGCCTCCGAGAAGAGCGACTTGAGCAGGATGATGCCGAACTGGGTCTGCACGTATTTGCTGTTCACCACGCGCGAGATCGTCGAAACGTCGAGTCCCGTGCGGTCGGCGATATCCTTGAGGATCATCGGCCGCAGTTTCGATTTGTCGCCGTCCTTGAAGTACTCCTGCTGATAGTCCAGAATGGTCTGCATCGTGCGCATCAGCGTATCGTGACGCTGCTTGATAGCCGAAATAAACCATTTGGCCGAGTCGATCTTGTTCTTCACGAACTGAATCGCCTCCTTGTCCTTCTCGCGGACCGTACCGTCGGAACCGACCATCTCGCGGATCATATCCATATAGCGGCGGTTTACGCGCACTTCGGGAACGTTGTACGAATTGAGCGACAGCTGAAACCGCCCGTCCTGATAATCGAGGATAAAATCGGGAATGATGTAGGGCGTCGTATCGGTGCCGCCCTCGGCATAGAGGTTGCCGGGCTTGGGCGACAGCCGCTTGATCTCGGCGATCGCTTCGCGGAAATCGTCCTCCGACACCTGCAGGCGCGACATCAACTTCTCGTAATGTTTTTTGACGAACTCTTCGAAATAGTTGGTCAGTATCTTGCGGGCTAGCCGCCGGGGACGGCTGTTGATGGGAATCTGCGCCATTTGCAGCAGCAGGCACTCCCGCAGGTTGCGGGCGCCGATGCCGGCCGGCTCCAGTTCGTGCAGGATTCCGAGCAGGCGTTCCAGCTCTTCGGCCGAAGTCTCGATTCCGAGCGTAAAGGCGATATCGTCGGCGACCGATTCCAGATCACGGCGCAGGTAACCGTCCTCGTCGATGCTTCCGACCAGATAGACCGACAGACGCATGTCGCGCTCCGAGAGGTTGCGGAATCCGAGTTGTTCGATCAGGTATTCGGGCAGAGAACGGCCTTCGGTCAGGAAAATCGGACGCTGCTTGTCGTCTTTCGAATAGTTGTTGATGCGGCTCTTATAGGAAGGCGTATCGTCTTCGCGCAAATACTCGTCCACCGAAATCTGCTGAGGCTGCTCCTCATCCTCGGACGCGTGTTCCTCTTCCTCCAGCACGATGTTGTCTTCGATCTCCTGTTTGATGCGTTGTTCGAGCTGCACGGTCGGCAGCTCCAGGAGCTTGATCATCTGAATCTGCTGTGGAGAGAGCTTCTGCTGAAGCGATAATACCTGTTTCTGATTAATAGCCATACTTTTTCCAAATTAAGAATTGTTCGTTCTGAATTTGGTTTCTTCTTTCGGTTAGTAAACAAACGGCCGCAGCCGGGAAAATCGTATGAAAAGGCGTTTATTTCAGAACTTACGCCGCACAGCCCAAACAAGAAATTCGTTCGGGTCAGGCAGCCAAAGGCGTGAAAGGGCCTTTTCGGGCGGTTTTTAGAATTCAGCGTTCTTCGGCGTACGGGGGAAAGGCTGTACATCACGGATGTTACTCATTCCCGTCACAAACAGCAACAGCCGGTCGAAACCCAGGCCGAAGCCCGAGTGCGGAGCCGACCCCCAGCGGCGGGTGTCGAGATACCACCATACGTCTTTCTCGTTCATACCGAGTTCCAGAACCCTTGCACGAAGCTTGCCATAATCGGCCTCGCGCTCGGAACCGCCAATGATTTCGCCGATTCCCGGGAATAAAACGTCCATAGCGCGTACCGTCTTGCCGTCGTCGTTCTGTTTCATGTAGAACGCCTTGATCTCTTTGGGGTAGTTAATCAGGATCACGGGGCGCTTGAAATGCTCTTCGACCAGGTAACGCTCGTGTTCCGACTGAAGGTCGGCGCCCCATTCGCAGGGGAATTCGAACTTGCGGCCCGAAGCTTTCAGAATCTCGATGCCCTCGGTGTAGTCGAGACGCTTGAAGTCGTTTTCCAGCACGAAGTGCAGGCGGTCCAGCAACCCGTTGTCCCACATCTTGTTCAGGAATTCGAGATCTTCGGCGCAGTTGTCCAGCGCATACCGGATCAGGTACTTGAGGAAATCCTCGGCCAGCTCCATGTTGTCCTCCAACTCATAGAAGGCGGCCTCCGGCTCGATCATCCAGAACTCCGAAGCATGGCGCGGGGTGTTGGAGTTCTCGGCGCGGAACGTGGGGCCGAACGTGTAGATGCGGCCCAGCGACAGCGCGCCCAGCTCGCCTTCGAGCTGTCCCGACAC
>CAKVKI010000270.1 GCA_934754975.1 uncultured Alistipes sp.
GGCCTGCTCTTCATGCAGATGCAGAATTACGTGATCCCTGTCGAGAAGAACCAGTACCAGCTCTGCGAGAACCTGATCGGCGACACCTTCGGCCGCTACATGGCTCCCACCAACGACGGCTGGAAGCAGAACCACGCGACCTTCAACGCATCGCTGGCGTGGCTCAACTCGGCCTTCAACAACGTCCTTCCCAATATCTACTCCGCGTGGTTCAAGCTCCGCGGGCTGACCGGCGGCAAGGGCGAACAGTTCGCCTGGGCGCAGCTGCTGCGCATCGCGGCCATGCACCGCATGACCGACAAATACGGCCCGATTCCCTATTCCGGAATCACCGGAAACTCGATCGCCGTGGCCTACGACCCGCAGGACCAACTCTACAGGCGGCTTTTCGACGACCTGGACGACGTGATCGGCGAGTTGACCAACTTCGTGCAGAGCAACCCCGGCCTGAAGCCCATGGAGCGTTACGATCTGGTTTACGCCGGCGATTACGCCAAGTGGGTCAAATTCGCCAACTCGCTCAAACTGCGTATGGCCATGCGTATCGTGAACGTGGAACCCGGCTATGCGCAGCAGAAGGCCGAGGAGGCCGTGTCGCACCCGCTGGGCGTGATCGAGACCCGGGACGAAAGCGCCTTCATCTCCCTCAAGCAGAACCCGATCTATGTCTGCTGGAATCCTTACAGCGATACGCGCGCCGCGGCCGACATCGTCAGCTACATGAAGGGCTACAACGACCCCCGCATGGAGAAGTACTTCACGGCTTCGACCTTCAAGGGCAATCCGTGGGTCGGCCTGCGTTCGGGCATCACCGTGCCCAAGAAGGACTGGGCGCTGGCCTATGCGGCTCCCAATTTCCCGGCCTCCGACCTCAGCCTGATGTGGATGAACGCCGCCGAGGTGTCGTTCCTCAGGGCCGAGGGCGCATGGCGCGGCTGGGCGATGGGCGGCACGCCGGAATTTTTCTACAAACAGGGCATCGAACGCTCGTTCGAGCAGTACGGACTCTCGGGGGCGGACGCCTATGCGAACGATTCGACGCTCAAGCCCGCCGATTACGCCGATCCCAACAAGGACTACAGCTACAGCATCAAGGCCCGGACCGACGTGACGATCAAATGGGCCGAGGACGGCCGCGAGCTGGAGCGCATCATGACCCAGAAATGGATCGCCATCTACCCGCTGGGACAGGAGGCGTGGAGCGAACAGCGCCGCACGGGCTATCCCCGCTTCTTCCCCGTGGTGGTCAATAACGGCGGCGACAACGCCCTCACGGAGGGCCTCGCGCGCCGCATTCCCTATCCCCCGGCCGAGCAGGAACACAACGGCGACAACTACGACGCGGCCGTGGGCCTGCTGCACGGCCCCGACGATTATGCGACCCGCCTGTGGTGGAATCCCGAACAGTAACCGTTAAAAATCAGAGAAAGATGAAATACGCTATTATAAGGAGAGGAATTTTCGCGGTTTTGGGTGCGGCGGTTTTCGGCGGCACCCTGCTGACGACCGGGTGCGGCGACTGGACCGAAGCCCGGCCCGAATTCATCGACAAGCCGGGTCACACGGCCCGGTATTACGCCAGCCTGCGCGACTACAAGAACTCGGACCACGCCCGCTATTTCGGCTGGTATGCCGGCTGGGTGGGCACCGGCGCCCGCATGTCCAACTCGCTGCGGGGACTGCCCGACAGTCTGGACATCGTCTCGCTGTGGGAGAACCAGACCAATCTCGACCGCAACCGCATGGAGGACATGCGCTATGTCCAGCAGGTCAAGGGTACCAAGGTACTCTTCACCTTCATCGTGCGCAACTGCGGCGACGGCTGTACGCCCGCCGAACATGCCGGGTCGGTCGAAGA
This sequence comes from uncultured Alistipes sp., assembly GCA_934754975.1. GTDB lineage: Bacteria > Bacteroidota > Bacteroidia > Bacteroidales > Rikenellaceae > Alistipes. Next base: position 1,859 of record CAKVKI010000270.1, read on the forward strand.
GAAGAGCGCCTTCTGGGGTTTCGTCGAAAATGACGACGCGGCCCGCGAAGCGGCCTGCCGCAAATACGCCAACGCCGTCTGCGATTCGCTGTTCAAATACGGCTACGACGGTTTCGACATCGACTTCGAGCCTTCGTACGGTTATTCGGGCAATATCGCCATGAAAGCTTCGGTCGATCCCAAGCCGATGCTCTGGTTCGTGGGCGAGCTTTCGAAGCGTATCGGCCCGCTGTCGGGTTCGGGCAGGATGCTGGTGATCGACGGCGAAACGTGGTCATCGCCCGCCGAGCTGGCTCCCGTCTACGACTACATCATCGAACAGGCGTACGAAGCGCGCGAGCCGGGCGACCTTCAGGATCGTTTCGACCGCTATATCAAGCACTTCTCGCCCTACCGCGACGCGGAGGAGCTGGCCCGGATCTGGTTCGTCACCGAGAACTTCGAGAAGTTCCGCGGTACGGGCGGCGTGGCGTATGTCGAGCAGGACGGCACGACGATGAATTCGCTGCTGGGCATGGCCCGCTGGAATCCGACGCTCGACGGCCGCACGGTGCGCAAGGGCGGCTGCGGCGTCTACCGCATCGAAACCGAATATGCGCTCAACACCCGCAAGGGAACTTTTCCCTGGTCGCGTGAGGCGATGCAGGCGATGAATCCTTCGAACAATTAACATTAGCTTTGTAGAGTATGAAAACCAGAAATAGTATATTCCGATTAGCGAGCCTGGCCTCCGCGCTGTTGCTGCTGGGCGGCTGCAACGATGCGAAATACGGGGTGATCCGCCATGCGGTCTACTTCACCGACGCCGAGGATTCGCCCCAGAAGAGCGTGGTCATCGAGGAGACCGGCGGCCGGATTCCCATTACGGTCCGTTCCGTGGGAAGGGTCGAAAGCGACGTTACGGTGCATTGCGTGGTCGATCCCGCCGTGCTGGACGACTACAACGCCAAGGCGGGCACGAATTTCGCGCTTCTGCCCGAGGCGATTTATACGGTGCCCGAAAGCTTCGTGATCCCGCAGGGACAGGCCGTCTCGATCGCCGGAGTCATCGAAGTCGGGGCCTATACCGAGGAGATGAAGAATTCGGGGTCGCAGTTCGCCCTTCCGCTGCGTCTTGTCAGCGGCGAAGGCGGCCCGCAGCTGCTGGCGTCGTCCGAATGTCTCGTGCTGTCGCTCGACCAGGTGATCGTCACTTCGGCCATCGTGCTGAGCAAGGCGAAAGCCCCCTTCATCCACCTGCCTTTCTCGCAGGCTTACGAACTGAGCCAGTGGACGCTGGAATTCCGTTTCAACAAGTCGATGATGACCAACACCGTCGGCCAGAACATCGCTTTCGGCGGCGACGAGGGCGGCTACGAAGTCCGCACGGCCGTGGGCGCTTCGCACAAGTTCTATGCGAAGGTCAATACCGTCGAGATGTCCACGCCCACGACGCTCGAAGCCAACCGCTGGTACCACGGCGCCGTGGTCTGCGACGGCGTGACGATCAACGTCTACCTCGACGGCGAGCTGGAGATCTCGAAACCTGCGCCGGGCGGCATCCAGAAGTTCCGCGCCCGCTTCGCCTTCGGCAACGGCCTGCTGATGGCCGGCGAAAAGCTGATGGGCAGCGAATGCCGCCTGTGGAGCGTAGCCCGTACGCAGAGCCAGATCAAATTCAACATGTACCGCGTAAATCCCGAGTCGGAGGGCCTGCTGGCCTATTGGCGCTTCGACGAAGGTGAGGGCCGCGAGTTCACGAATCTGGCCGATCCCGAGGCTCCCAAGGCCTATCTCGCCAAGGCGATCAGCGCGGCCGCCCAGCCGCCCTACACCGGCGAGCCGGAGTGGGTACACGGCGTGCGCTCGGACGAAAACTAACCGATACGATGCGTCCGGGCGCAAAAGCCCGGACGCATTGTAATAAACGAAACACATGGAACTTACGAAAATAATCTCTCCGCTGCTGGCGGCCGGGACCGTATTGCCCGCCGCCGCGCAGCCGCAGACCGCAACGACCGCCCCCGAATCCCGCAAACGGCCGCACAT
>CAKVKI010000271.1 GCA_934754975.1 uncultured Alistipes sp.
GGAACAGGCGCGTGCGCATCTCCCAGCGCACGACGTTGGCCCACTGGTTGCACAGGATCGGCAGGTCGCGGTAGGACTGAATCCAGTTCTTATAGGTATTCCAGATGATGGTCTCCGACGTCGGACGCACGATCAGCTCCTCTTCGAGCTTGGCGTCGGGATCGACGACCACGCCCTTGCCTTCGGGATCGTTCTTCAGGCGGTAGTGCGTCACCACGGCGCACTCCTTGGCAAAGCCCTCGACGTGGTGGGCCTCCTTCGAGAAGAACGACTTGGGGATGAACAGCGGGAAATAGGCGTTCTGATGCCCCGTATCCTTAAACATCTTGTCCAGCGCAGCCTGCATCTTCTCCCAGATGGCATAGCCATAGGGTTTGATGACCATACATCCGCGTACGGCCGAATTCTCGGCCAGCCCCGCTTTCACGACCAGTTCGTTGTACCACTGCGAGTAGTTCTCGTCCGACTTGGTGAGGTCTTTGAGTTCCTTTGCCATATATCTTTATTTTTGATTTTGTTTCAGCCTGCAAATATAATAAAAAATTAAAGGTCCGTCACCGGGACGGACCTTTATATTGACGAAACGGCCGCATCAGAAGCGGAAGCTGAGCGTCAGGGCCAGGTAATGACGTTTCAGGGAGGTGTCGTACAACCCGCTCCACGTCTTCATGTCGCGGCCGTTTTCGGGCCTGCTGAAGAAGAGCTGGTACTGCGTCTGCTTGTTGGTGACATACTGGTAAGCCAGATCCAGCGTCGTACTGCGTCCGAGGTTCACGCCGGCGCCGGCCGAGAAATAGTAGCTCTCATAGGTCGTCGGCATGCTGGTATAGGCGTTATTGACATAGAAGTCCCGCTCTTTGAGCATCGAATCGGTATAACCGCCGCCCACGCGCAGAGCCAGAATCGGCAGGGGCTTGATCTCGACGCCTGCGCGGATGGAGTTCGTGCCCTGGAAGTTCTGTTTGAATTCATCCTTGAGCGACTCTTTCGAATACGTATGCCCCCCTTTCGTCGTGAAATTGGCGTTGTCCGGAATATTTTTTACGCGAATCCCGTTGTACCAGTCGCGTTCGTAATCTACCGAAACGATGGCGAAATTACCGAACGTATACGAAGCGCCGAACATCAGGCGCGCCGGCGAGGTGAAATCCCAGCTGTCGGGGCCGCTGTTGGTGGCTTTTGGCGTAGCGTTTCCCACGGTAATCACCTTTCCTTTGGGATCGGTATTGTCCCTGATATCCGAGAATATATCCGCCTGATAGGAGTAGTCGAGCGAGTAGTAAGTCGGCGTATGAAAAGCCGCGCCGATGCGCAGACCGGCTACGGGCCGTGCGACAAAGCCCAGTTTGAAATTCACGCCGCTGCCGTTCAGCTCCATCTCCTGATAGAGGTTCATCAGATCCAATTGCTCGGCGAGCGCATTGCCGCTGCCGTCTTGCCCGATGCCGTCCGTGTTGAAATAGCCGTATTCCTCCTGATAGGTCACGCCCAGTTTCTTATGTACGCTCTGAATGCCGAGCGACGCGCCGAAGTAGAGGATATTGTTGATATTGCCGCCCATCGAAATCGTAAATTCGTTGATCGAACCCGAATTCACCACATCCATCGAATGAAGCACCGAAGCGTTGTGGCCGATACGCTCCACCGCCCAGTCCGGGTCCTTCACCGTCCCGTAGTTCCCCAGCATATAGGCGTCGTAAGCCAAGATGGCCGGCCAGACATTGGGATTCCACGCATCGACAGGAACCGGCCCGTTCGGACCTCCGCCCTCGGCCTCCCGGTCGGGCCTTATGCCGTAATTATTCATCTGCTGTGCAAAAATATCGGCGATCGTAGGCATCAGCCGGTCGGGCCGATTGGGATCGTACAACGATTCCGAGGTGAATGAGTAACGGCTGTTGAAATCCGCGATGCGGTTCATGCCGATACCGAGCGTCAGGCTGGTCAGGGAGCTTCTCGAACTCTCGAAGACGTTTAGGGCGATACCCACGTTCGCAAATGCGAACTGGGATTTGCTGTTCCCTTTCCACGAAAGAGTACCCTCGGTCGATGCCTTCGCCATAGGCACGAGCGGCGTGAGCGAAATCTCGTTGCGGCGGTACATGCCCAGTCCCGCCGGATTGAGCGACATCGACGACAAGTCGGCCCCCAGCGAGGTGAAAGCCCCGCCCATGCCCATCACGCGGGCCGTACCGAAAACATGCGTCTGCGAAATCTGCGCCAGATCGGTAGCCCACAGCATATCGTGGTTCAGCACCGAACCGCCGAATTCGAGACTCGTTTTTTGCGCCTGCAATGGCGCAGCAACAGCGAAGGCTGCGCACAATGCCACTATCTTTATGCTTTTCATAATTCTCTCCGTTTTAGTTGCTAACGACTACCATAACCGCGTCCTCCGCCGCCCGAGCTGCCGCCGCGCGAACCGCCCGAACTGCCGCCGCTGTAACCTCCGCCCGAACTGCCGCCGCGCGAACCGCCGCTGTTGAAGCTGCTGCCGCTGCTCGAACTGCCCCGGTCGTTATAACTGCTGCTGCCGCGCGAACCGCTGTTGTAATCGCTCCGCGAACCGCCGTTATAGCTGTTGCCGCGGTTGTTATAACTGCTGCCGCGATTGTTGTTGTAGCTGCTGCCGGAACTGCCGCGCGAACCGCTGCTGAACGGGCTGTCGCCGCTGCGGCTGCCGTAACTGGTGCCCGACGATCCATTGCGGTTGCCGCTGCCGCCGCGCGAACCTCCGCCATAGCTTCCGGTTCCGTAGCGCGAACCCGAAGTGGATCGGCCCGGAGTATAGGATCGGCCCCGGCCGCCGGGATTGCTGTAATAATCACGCGGCCGGTATCCTGCATGATGGTGGCCATGCCAGCCGCCGCCCCAGCCCGGTCCCCAACCGGGCCCCCAGTAGGGATGCCACCCGGCTCCCCACCACGGATCGTACCGCGAGAAGCCGAAGCCCCAGTTCCAGCCGCCCCAGGCATAGCTGGGATAGCCCCACCAGGAGGGCGAATAGTTCCAGCCGAAATACCAGCCTCCGTAAGGCGTACCGCCCCATGTCCCGAACATCGAAGTGATGTATTTAGGCTCGACCCAGACTTCGTCGCCGGAAATGAGGATGTTGTAGAAAGCCGGATCGTATGCAGTGGCATACGTAAACGAACTGCCGTAACGGAAGTTGTAGTAACTCGACGGCATCCGGTAGGTCGGCGACTCGAAACCCCTCAGACGGCGGGCATAGGCACTTTCGTACGTATCGGCCAGAATATCGTTGTAAGGGTTCGAACTCGACTCGTCGTAATAACCGTTCTCCGCAGCCAAAGCCTGCGCTTCGGCGATCTTCGCCTCCCACTCGGCGCGGCGCGCTTCGGCCTCGGCCTTGCGGGCTTCGGCTGCGGCCTGCTGTTTGCGGGCGATGGCTGTTTTATCGTGCAGGGCGTACAAATCGTCGTTGGCATACCCCGACGACGCATAGTAGCTCGACGAACAGCCGGCCAATCCTGCAGAGAGGATAAGGGTTCCAATTAAAATATTCAACTTTTTCATAGCGCACATGATGTTTGCGTTAGTTCTTTACTTCAATAAACGAAAACCATACCGCTTTTAGTATCGTTTTCATTATATAAACGCCCGGAGCGCAGGAATACTGCGCGATCCCGCCTGATACAAAGATAGGAATTATTTGACAAAAGCATCAAAACAGCCGACTATAGCGACATTTTTCCTACGGGTGGAAATTTTTTTCGCACGAAAATGCCGGGAAATAAAAAATATGTCTATATTTGCAGTCCCAAACGAAAGGTTTTTCGTCCGGGACATTGGAGAGATGCCGGAGTGGTCGATCGGGCCGCACTCGAAATGCGGTGTACGGGCAACTGTACCGGGGGTTCGAAT
>CAKVKI010000272.1 GCA_934754975.1 uncultured Alistipes sp.
AGGTGCTTCTGAGCAAAGGTGTGGATGGATTGATTCTTGTCCCCTGCGAAGGTGCTGAAGCTTACATCGACGAGATTTATGGCCTCAATATTCCGTTGGTATTGATCGACCGTACGACCGGCAATCCTGAAATAAGCCGTGTGGTACTGAATAACCAGAAGGCGTCGGCAATGGCTGTAGAACATTTGGTGGAGTCGGGTTATAGACGTGTGGCGATGGTTTCATATGCCATGCGCCTGTCGAATATCTGCGACCGGGAAAAAGGATACGAATCCACGATGGAACGCCTGGGTCTCAAGGATGATGTGCAAATATATCATATTGATTTTCACGAGACTTCCCGCCGTGTCGATGACCTTGTCCGGCAGCTTTTCCAGCGTGCTAACCGCAAGGTGGATGCCCTGTTATTTGCGACCAACAGTCTGGCTGTGGAGGGACTTAAAGCACTGAACCGTTATCAGGTGTCGGTACCCGGCGATGTGGCTGTCGTGGCTTACGACGGCAACGAAGTGTTCGATCTGTACCGGGTGTCCGTTACCAGTGTGCGGCAGCCGCTCGAGTTATTCGGAACGGAAGCCGTCCGTCTGCTGGTACGCCGGATCGAAGAGCCGGAATGCGCTTCCAGCGCCGCTATCATGCTAAACGCGGAGCTGGTGAAAGGGGAATCTACCGGGCAAAAATAACCTTTTTTTTGCCTATGTGGCTAAAACGTTTTAGTAATTGTCGGCATTTTAAATAGATAAAAATGTATCCCAAAAAGTCTCAGATATAATACTTAAATTTATGAAAACACGATTTACCCGATTGAAAGGCATTATTCCGCCGATGGTGACACCGCTGATCGACAACAATACGCTGAACCGCGACGGCGTGGTCCGGCTGGTGGAGCATATGATCGCAGGCGGTGTCCACGGAATTTTCATCCTCGGAACGACCGGCGAGGCGCAAAGCCTGGCTTATCACCTGCGTTACGAACTTACGGAGCTGGTTTGCTCGACTGTCGCGGACCGCGTTCCCGTATTGGTCGGCGTGACCGATACGTCGCTTGAAGAGAGCCTGCGGCTGGCGCATAAGGCCGCCGAATGCGGTGCTGCGGCTGTCGTTGCGGCGCCGCCTTACTATTTTGCCCCTTCGCAGCCCGAACTGATCATGTATTACAGGGCGCTGGCCGACGCGCTGCCGCTGCCCTTGTGCCTCTATAACATGCCGGTGCATGTGAAGGTGTCGCTCGACCCCGCTACCGTAAAGGAGCTGGCCGCGCATCCGAACATCATCGGACTGAAGGACAGTTCGTCGAACATGGTCTATTTTCAGACGCTTCTCTACGAACTGAGCGACCGTCCCGATTTCGCCCTTTTCATGGGGCCTGAGCAACTCACCGCCGAGAGTGTCATGCTGGGTGCAGCCGGCGGGGTGAACGGCGGCGCGAATGTTTTTCCGGAACTCTATGTCGCGCTTTACGAGGCTGCCGGGGCCAATGACCTGGAACGTGTGAAAATCCTGCAGCATCATGTTATGGCTGTCGCCACATCGCTTTATACTATCGGCCGCTATGGCTCCAGCGCTATCAAGGGAATCAAATGCGCACTTTCGCTCATGGGGATATGCAGCGACTACCTTTCCTATCCTTACCAGCGATTCCTCGATGCTGAACGGACGAAGGTACGCGCCGTACTCGAAAGGTTGCAGGCGCAGATCCGGATTTGACATTTGTTAAGTCTTGATAAAAATTCCGAATATGAATATTAATTGCATGTAGTTATGGGAAAAATTGTTGTAATAGGAAGTTCCAATACCGATCTGGTTATCCGTACGCCGCGTATTCCCTCCCCCGGAGAGACGCTTATTGGATCTGATTTTATGGTCAATGCCGGCGGCAAGGGTGCTAATCAGGCGGTCGCTGCGGCCCGTATGGGAGGCGATGTCTGTCTTGTCGCCTGCGTGGGTGACGATCAGTTCGGTGCGGAAGCCGTACGGCATTATGCCGACGAAGGCATCGATACGACTTATATAGTACGCCGCAGCGGCGTTGCATCGGGTGTGGCTCTTATCGCGGTGGACGATGCCGCGGAGAATAGTATCGTTGTGGCTCCGGGGGCCAACGCTCTGCTTTCGCCTGCGGATATCGATGCCGCCGAAAGCGAAATCGCCGCTGCCGATTATCTGCTCGTACAGCTCGAAATACCGATGGAGACGGTCGCCCGCGCCACAGAACTCGCCGTTCGCCACGGAGTGCGGGTCATTCTGAATCCGGCTCCTGCTGCGCCGATTGCGGCCGAAGTGCTGGCGCGTCTGGACTTGATTACGCCGAACCGCAGCGAAACGGAGCTGCTGACGGGGCTGAAAGTCGGGAATGTCGGCGATGCCGTTGCTGCGGCCGCATGGTTGCGTGAGCGCGGTGTACGGCGTGTCGCCGTTACGATGGGCAGCGCGGGGGCGCTGGTTGCCGATGAGCGGGGCGAGGAGTTCGTACCGGCCTATCGTGTCGAGGCTGTCGATACGACGGCCGCCGGAGATGTCTTCAACGGCGCTCTGGCCGTCGCCCTCTCCGAAGGACGCGAACTGGGAGCCGCCGCCCGTTTCGCCGCCGCCGCGTCTTCGATTGCCTGCACCCGCATTGGCGCTCAACGTTCCATTCCGCAGCGATGCGAAGTAGATTCCGCCGAATAGACAAAACTTCAATATTAACCTAAAACCTTTATCCTGATGTTTGTTGTAAATAATTATACACTGGCCGTCGTGTTTTGCTTCGTGACGATGCTCTGCTGGGGATCGTGGGGAAACACGCAGAAACTGGCTTCGAAAAGCTGGCGTTACGAACTTTTCTATTGGGACTACGTGATCGGCATGCTGTTGTTCAGCATCCTGTCCGGGTTCACGCTCGGAAGCTTCGGCAGCGAAGGCCGCAGTTTCGTCGCCGATCTGGCTCAGGCCGACTGGGGCGGCATCGGTAGTGTGCTGTTGGGCGGCGTGGTTTTCAACGCTTCGAATATCCTGTTGTCCGCTTCGGTGTCGCTGGCCGGTCTGGCTGTAGCTTTTCCGCTGGGCGTGGGGTTGGCTTTGGTGCTGGGCGTGATTGTCAATTATGCGGGGGCGCCGAAAGGGGACCCCGTGATTCTTTTTCTTGGCGTTGCGCTCATTGTCGTTGCCATCGTACTCAACGGAATGGCTTCGGCGCGCCAGTCGGGCGGCGTGAAGAACAACAAACGCAAGGGCATTGCGCTGGCTGCTGTGGCCGGCGTCATAATGGCTTTCTTTTACCGCTTCGTCGCGGCTGCCATGGACCTCGATAATTTTTCCGACCCCACACCCGGCATGATGACTCCCTATTCGGCGCTGTTTGTCTTTTCGGTAGGGGTGTTGCTCAGCAACTTTGTTTTCAATACATGGGTGATGCGCCATCCCTTCGACGGCACGCCCGTCAGCTACAAAGCCTATTTCAGCGGATCGCTTTCCACCCATCTGGTCGGAGTACTCGGCGGTGCCGTTTGGGCGCTGGGTACGGCTTTCAGCTACATTGCCGCCGGTAAAGCCGGTGCCGCGGTCTCCTATGCGCTGGGGCAGGGTGCCCCGATGATCGCCGCGATATGGGGCGTTTTTATTTGGCGTGAATTCCGGGGTGCGGGACGCTCCGTGAAAGGGTTGTTGACCTGCATGTTCCTCTTTTTTATCGTCGGCCTGGCGCTGATTATCATTTCGGGGGCGAATTGATCCTGATTTGTCGAACCTTAAAACCTTTCTATATGCTGAGAAATCTGAAATACTTTGCCGGAGCCGTAGCTTTGTGCGCGGTTTTCGGTACGGGCTGCTCCGAAGCGGCACCGGAAAAGTCGCCCATGAAGGTGATTTTCGATACCGACATGGGCAACGAT
>CAKVKI010000273.1 GCA_934754975.1 uncultured Alistipes sp.
GATATCCACAGCCCGGATGCGGGAGGGAGACAACACCAGCGCCATCACATACAACAACAATGAGAGGGGCAGCCACAACAGCAGATTCGACGACAGAATCGTGATAATTTTGGAAACGTCGCCTTCTATAGGCCAACTGACCGCCGTCAGCAGACAGATGGAAAAGAGAGTTCCCACGAGACCCCAACCGAGTGCTTTGGCGGTAGACAGATATTCGAACGGGTTAAGAATCTTGTTCATCGCTTTCGAATTTATTTAGTTGAGAGATAATATCGTCCAGTCTGTTGCGTACGGTCGGATAACTCAATCCTAACTTCTGGGCCATCTCCTTCAGCGAGCCGCTGCTCTTCACGAAATCGAGTACGAACTGCTGGTCGGGAGCCGACAGCTGCATCATCACGGGAAGACTGTAATTGCCTTCGATGTGTGTATCGCACCCGTTGCAATGCATTGCCTGTACGCTCAAACGTTTACCGCAGGAAGGGCATATTTTGGGGAGGTTCTTCAGTGTAGCCATAAATATTATTAAAGAAAAGTTGCGTTTATATTAGCTTATCATCGACAAAATTAATATTATTTTCCAAAAACAACAAGTTTACATCTATGAATACTCCCCACAGACAATTTATATACGACAAACCGGTCCAAGGGAATCTTTTAGAAATTCGCCTTTACGCCGACTGTAAAGTTGGCCCCGTATTCGGGATACAACGGGTATTCGTACAGGCGGCGGTTAATCAGGTTGCGGCCCTCGGCGAAGAGCGTCACGCGGCCCGATACCTTCCAATCGAAATTAACGCGCAGATCAACGGCGAAGGGAGCTTCGAAAGAATCGTACAGCGTCGTAACACTCTGCCCGGGTTCACCGGGCGCAGTTCCCGTCTCTGCATTTTCGGAAACCAAGCTCCATTTGCGGACACCCTGCAAATAGACTCCCGCGCCGAACGAGATTTTGCGGCCGTCGTAGTGGGCCGACAGACTGCCGTCGAAAGCAGGCGCGCCGTTATGCAGTTTCGTCTCGTCGTCGTTATAGATATATCCGTGTACGCCTAATTCCGTCCGGAAACTGCTGACGGGACGCCATGTCACTTCGCCGTTGAACGAAAATACGGTCTGACGGGCCAGTTCCGGGCGCATGGCGGCTCCGGCAACGGCCGTTTCCCCGTCGAACGCATAATTGTCGGAAACATACCAATAAGGATGGTTGTCCCGGATCGAGAATCCGGCATATACCCTGTAGTCGAACTTTCCGCGCCAGATACTGCCGCCGATACCGAAACGGCCGTTGTAATCGACCGAACTCTTGGTCTGCAAAAACGCCGCGGCAACATAAGGATTCTGCCGGGTCAGCGACCGGAAGCCATTGTCGTCGACACTGCCGTCCATCTCGAAAAAGGGACAAAGTCCGTCCGTTCCGAGGTTCAGGTTCAGCCGGACGAACGGAATGATGTAATTCTCCGCTTCGACGGTCTTGACCTTGTCGTGGTAATAGTCTGCCCCCGCTTCGAGGCGCACTACCCCGCCCTCGATACCGTAACGCAGGGCGGCATGGATCAGCTGCTGGTTATAAAGGTCGATCGCTTTCTGTCCGGCCAGCCGCGTATAGCCGATCTCCGCCGCAAGCCTATGGCGGCCGAATCCGCGGGCGATCTTCGCATGGGTCTCCAGCGTGGTCTGACGCGCCTTGTCGTTATAATCCGGCCACTCGGAATGGTCGAAAAACAGCCCGCCGCGGATCGCGATCTCGAAATTCACGCGGCTCAGGTCCTGAAAATCGTCGCCGAAACGCACCGCGATATTCGCATCGCCGTAATCGGCCATCGCCCCGGGGGCCATGTTCGACGTGACGTCCGGCGAAATATACATCCCGTAACGGTGATACATCCGGTTTTCATAAGAGAGGTCGCCCTCCAGAATGTGTTTGCCGAAATACTTGCCGGCTGCGGCGCCGATGCGGTTGAGCATCCGTGTCGAGTTGTTTCTGATGCCGAAGTCGTTTTTGATCTTCGCATAGCGGCCCTCGTGGTTCACGTACCCCACGACATAGCCCGTACCGGGATTCTGGCTCGAAGCGTAAAAATCCAGCACCGAATTGAGCGGATAGCCCGCCCCGGCCTTCAGGTAGAACGGCAGCGGACGGTTGAATTCCCAATAGGTCACCGTCGCGGGACGGATCGGCCGCGTGGCGAGTGTCGTCTGCAGCGACAGCGGCGTGATCGTATAGTCTATTTCGGGCCGCATCTTCACCGTATCGGTCATATCCGGCTCGACGGCCAGCTTCGCAGCACTCTCGACGCTCGGAACATAGGCTTTGGTCACTTCGACCCGTTTTTCCACCTGTGCGCTTACGCTCCAGGGAAGCGCCGCCAGCAGCGCGGCGGCAAACAATATGCGTTTCATCATCAGTTCAGTTTTGCGATCCGTTCTTTCGCTTCAGCGACAATGCCGTCGTCCGCAGGCGAATAGCCGTCGGCGACACTCTGGTAGGTCGCCCGGGCCTGGAAATTGTCGCCCTTGCGGACATAGACGTCGCCCAGCAGAATAAAGGCCCGGGCAAGCCAGTACGCCTGCGGCTCCCATTCCGAATAGGCGAATATCGCCTTCTCGGCCTTATCCATATCGCCGCCCGCGAAAACATCTTCGAGTACGTAATAGGCGGCCGCGGAGCCCTCCTTCGTGCGGACGTCGGACGCCAGTTCCTTATACAGTTTCACGGCATCGGAGCGGCGGTCCTGCTTACGCAGCAGTTCGGCCCATGCGAATTTCGACTCGCGCAGCGCGACGGCCCCGGCGTCGGGATGCGCCGCGACGTCGGCGGCCATCGCTTCGATCTTCGCCGCATCGCCTCCGGCCAGCGTCGCACGCACATAGCCCTTCATCGCATCTTCGCGCCCCGAAACCGTCGTCGTAACGTCGTACAACTGACGGTAAGCGGCGGCGGCTTCGTCGTAACGCTTATCCTCGAAGGTCATATCCGAGAGTTTTTCGAGTACCGTGACCGTATATTGGTTCGTCCCCTGCCCGGCCAGCGTCGTCAGGGTTTCGATAGCGTCGTCGCGCTGATCGGAGCGGAGGTAGCAGTCGCTCAGGAAATAGAGCGCATCGTTCACATAATACCCCTTGGGGTAACTCTTGACGTAACTGCGCAGCGATTTGGCGGCGGCATCGGTCTGCCCCGCCAGATAGAGTTTCTGCGCGGAGGCGAACGACAGCGAGTCGCGCGACACGGCGGTCAAGTCGCCCTCCATGCCTGCTTTCTGTGCATAATCGAAGTAATCGTCAACCCGGCCCTCCGAGACGTAAATTTCGCGGATACCCTCCATCGCGCCCCTGGCTTCGGACGACTGCGGAGCCGTCTCGACGACCATGTCGTAATAACGGAGCGATTTCTCCTTGTCGCCCAAATTGAGATAAGCGAGCCCCAGATCGGAAAGGGCCTGCGCCCGGCGCGGCGAAGAGGGATAGTCGGCGACGAATTTTTCCAGCTGCGCGGCGCCTTCGGCGTACTGTTCCTGCGCGATATGGGAGCGTCCCAGTTCATAGGAGGCTTCGTCCGCATAATCGCCCTCCCCTCCGGCGATGATCTGCCGCAGGGCCTGTTGTTTCTGTTCCGTACGCCCCAGAATACCGAGCGTCACGGCGCGCTTGTACTGCGCATAATATTTCTCGGGGCCGCCTGCGGCGATAGCCCGATCGTACTCACCCACCGCCGCTTCGAATTCCCGGTCGGAGTAGCGAATGTCGCCCAGACGGTTGTAGGCGTCGGCGCGGAAACGGTCCCGCGCGGGATAGACGGCGAGGAATTTCTCGAACGACCCGCGCGCCTGGGCCATGTCCATACGCGAAAAGGCGCAGTAGCCGAGGTTGTA
>CAKVKI010000274.1 GCA_934754975.1 uncultured Alistipes sp.
GTCGTTCTACATCAACGCCGTCGTGAAGAGTCCCGATCCGAAGATCGCCGTCCCGGCCGTGATGTCGGTCATGCGCAACGTCTCGGTGCCTTACGGCATTTCGACGCCCGACAAGCCCCACATCTCGTCGACGCGCTGGCGCACGGTCTGCGACCAGAAAAACCGGGTCTACTATTTCGAGCCGACGCTGGCCATGGAGACTTTCCGGGTCGATCTGGCGAAGATCGACTTCAGCAAGGGCACGCCCGAACGGGTGCTGAAGCTGGTCGGCGGACGGACCTACACGGGCGACGCCACGGCCGAATTCCGCCGGAGCGACAAGCCGTTCGTTTTTCTGTTCGGGGCCTGACAGCGGGCTGTGTTTTGTTCTGTCGTGTGCCGTTTGACGGGAGTTTGTACGGACTGACGCCAGACAAAGTGAAAGCGGGAGTGCTAATGCACTCCCGCTTTTTATTTTCTCTTCACTCGTTCCCTGTCTGCGGCCTTCCGGCGGTTACCGCAGGACCGGGTATTTGTTGTTGAAGCGGAATCCCACGCCCAGCATCAGGTAGTTCGGGGTCTGGAAATCCTTGAGGCAGTAGCCTATGTGGATGAACGTGCGCCGTGTGGCGGCGATCTTGAGCGTCAGCATCTGATAGAACGACTTGAGGTCGCCGCCTTTGTGCAGCACGTTGAAGCCCAGGCCGATGCCGACCGTGAAGTAGGGCATGACGAATTCGGCGCGTCCCGAGATGCCCAGCGCGATCTGCTTGTCGAGCGACGGGGTGTAGAACGTGTAGCCGGGATTGCTGCCTCCGGCCTCGACGATATAATCTTCGGTGTAGACGTTGGCGCTGCCGTCGTAAACGCCGTCCAGCGAGACGCCTGCGCGGAATTTATAGCCGAAGTTGTACATCGTCGCGAAGTTGAAGCCCGCCACGCCGTAGGCGTTGGGCGAAGCGTACTGTTTGTCTCCGACTTCCACGCCCTTGCGCCGCCACGATCCGAACAGTACCAGGTCGTAGCTGAAATGGCGGGGAAAATCGGGCGCGAGAAGCGGCCTGCGCGGTTTTATGAGCGGATCGTCCGCCCGGCCGAAACAGTAGAGCAGGCCGAACTTCATACCGATCGAGTTGAGTCCCGCATTGGGAAATTTGGTGTTGCCGTTCGAAAAGTGGGTCATCGAAAGACCCGCCGAGAAATCCAGCTCGCGCGTGAGCATCACGTTGAGGTAGAAATCGGCGTTGATGTAGGCGTTTATCTTCGAGCCCATCATCATATTGGCCGGGTTCATCTGCGCGTCGTAAGGTTGCCAGCCGAACGACAGTCCGAAATTCCACTCGTAATTGAACGACAGCCGCCGGCTTATGCGTGCGATGCGCGCGCCCTGGAAAATATAGAATGCAACGGGGGTGCCCAGCTCTTCCCGGTTCTCGAAACTGTAATAGGAAAAGCCGATTCCCTGATAGGCTCCTCCGTATATC
Source organism: uncultured Alistipes sp. (assembly GCA_934754975.1). Classification (GTDB taxonomy): domain Bacteria; phylum Bacteroidota; class Bacteroidia; order Bacteroidales; family Rikenellaceae; genus Alistipes. Next base: position 1,464 of record CAKVKI010000274.1, read on the forward strand.
CGGTCGGGACGCGATCCGGGCTGGAAGCGGAATGAGTAGCGCAGGTGGGCGGCCAGCGACAGGTCGATCGGCTGACGGGCCAGGTTGTCGCCCGCGAGGAACGGATTGGTCGGGCAGACGTATTCCGGGCGGAGTTCCACGCCGATGCCGTGGACGAAACGCCGGTGGCGGGGGGATACATTCATACTGCCGCCGCCGTCCATTGCGGAGCTTGTGCCGAAACGGCTGTTGCCGCGGTCTATTGCGGAGTTTGTGCCGGAGTCGCCGCCTTTTTCCGCCGTGTCTGGGCCGGAACCCGGAAACGTTCCGGACATGCCGCCCGTATGTTTTCCCGCCGTATCCGATCCGGCCTTGAATCCGGCCTGAAATCCGGTGTCGTATCCGGTCTGATAACCTGTTTTGTGTCCGGCCCGGTACCCTGCGTCGTAGCCGGTGGCATATTCGGCCGAACGCGCCGCGCTCTGCGCCGACGGCTTTGCCGGCCGGGGCGTCGTCGTTTCGGGCGAACCGTTCGCGGTGCCGGGAGCGGATCCGACCGCCGGTTTGTTGTCGGATTTTGAGGCTTCGGGGGATTGCGGGGCGTCCGTTTCACAGGCGCCGGGACCGCTTGCGCCGGTCGGACTGCCGATTGGTTCATTAATCGCACTGCCGACCTGATAGAGATCTGCTGTCGGGGATTCCGTTGTTGCCGGACCGCCGCCGCGGTTCGCGTTCGCCGGGGCAGCCGGAGTTTCCGAAACACCTGCCGTCGTCAGATCCTTGCAGCTGTCGCCGGAAGGTTCTCCGGCTCCGGCGGAGCCGGACAGAAAGAGCATGCTCCCCGCAAGGAGTCCCGTCAATCCTTTCCGTATTTTACATTCCATAATGGCCTATCCCCGTTTTGACCGCACAAGATACGAATTTTTGCCGGAGCGCAAAGCGATAATTCGAAAAAATCCCGCCTGTAATGCGATTTTCAGGCGCGCCCGATAGCGTTTCCGGGGCGTATCGCCTGTAATCCGGCCTGTAATTTGGTTTCTTCGACTATTGTCGCTATCTTTGTTCCCGAACCAATATCCGCTCCGATGAGAATAAACGATTAATAGGTCGGTTTCATTAAACCGACGCCGTGCTGAAAAGCAAACCGGTCTGAGGTTTAACAGGTCCCCATTCTGCGGGACCGCTATTAATTGTTTCCCATATGAGTATTATCCTTAGCGGCGTTTCGTACCGCTACCGCAATCAGCAATTTCTGTTCGAAGGAATAGACCTGTCCGTCGCCGCGGGCGCCAAAACCGCCGTTGTGGGCGATAACGGCGCCGGTAAATCGACGCTCCTTAAACTTATCGCGGGCGAACTCGTCCCCGCCGCGGGAAGCATCGCCTGCTCCTCGCGTCCCTACTATGTGCCCCAGCGCCTCTCCGCCGCCGGAATTTCCGCCGCCTGCGCTTTGGGTGTCGCGGACAAACTCGATGCGCTCCGCGCCATCTGCGGCGGCAGCGCCGACGCCCGCTGTTACGACATTCTGGCCGACGATTGGGACATCGAAGCCCGCTGCCGCGCCGCACTCGACTACTGGGGGCTGTCGCACGTCGGACTGACCGATCCGGTCGATGCGCTGAGCGGCGGCGAAAAGACAACACTCTCCCTGGCGGGGATTCTGGTCCATAAACCCGCCGTCGTCCTGCTCGACGAGCCGACCAACCATCTCGACACGTCGGGCCGCCGCAGGCTCTATGACCTGATCCGGACCAGCCGTGCGGCGATCGTCGTTGTGAGCCACGACATTACGCTGCTCAACCTGCTCGACGCGACCTGTGAACTCTCTTCGAAGGGGCTGAAAATCTATGGCGGCAACTATGATTTTTACCGCGAACGCAAACAGATCGAGGAGGAGGCGCTGGCGCAGCAGGTCGATTCCGAACAGACGGCCCTGCGGCTGGCCCGCAAAAAGGCGCAGGAGGTTCGCGAGCGTCAGGAGCGGCGGATGCGGCAGGGCGAGCGGCATAAGGACCAGCTTCCGCGCATCCTGCGCCGGACGATGAAGGACAGCGGCGAACGGACCAAGGCGCAGCTCGTCGGCAAACATGCGGAGCTGATCGACGGCAGCCGGGAGCGGCTGGACGAACTGCGCCGCCGGCAGCGGACGCAGTGCGAACTGAAAATAGACTTCGACGACGCGCAGCTTCACGACGGCAAACTGCTGGTCAGGGCCGACGGCCTGAATTTCGAATATACGCCCGGCCGCCAGCTGTGGGGCGAACCGCTCACTCTGGAAATCCGCAGCGGCGAACGCATCCGCCTGACCGGCGACAACGGCACGGGCAAAACGACCCTCGTCCGGCTGCTGACCGGCGAACTGGAACCCACTGCCGGACGCATCGGCCGGGCAGACTTTTCGTATGTCTGTCT
>CAKVKI010000275.1 GCA_934754975.1 uncultured Alistipes sp.
ACCAAAAACCGACTTAAATGAAAAAACTGCTACTCTCGATGACAATGCTCTTCACCGTGGCTGCCGCCACGGCACAAAAGGTTCCCGAATGGCTCAAAAGCGCCGCGATTTACCATATCTATCCCTCGACGTTCATGGACAGCGACGGCGACGGCATCGGCGACCTGGAGGGCATCCGTTCGAAGCTCGACTACATCAAGGACCTCGGTTTCAATACGATCTGGATGAGTCCCTGCTTCAAAAGCGAATTCGAGGACGGCGGTTACGACATCACCGATTTCTACATGGTGGACCCGCGCTTCGGCACCAACACCCAACTGGTCCAACTGATCGACCAGGCGCACGCCAAGGGCATCCGCGTATGTCTCGATCTGGTGGCGGGCCACACTTCGGACAAGCACCCGTGGTTCATCCAGTCCTGCAATGCGGATACCGACCTGCAATACAGCGATTACTTCATCTGGAGCGATTCGAAATCGAGCTTCCCGACCAAGAAGTTCGTGAAGAGCGACGCGCCCCGCAACGGCAACTACCTCAAAAACTTCTTCGACATCCAGCCCGCACTCAATTACGGATACGCCGATCCCGATCCCGCCCAGCCCTGGCAGCAGGGATACGACGATCCCGGACCGACAGCCGTACGGCAGGAGATCAAAAACATCATGGCCTTCTGGATGAACAAGGGCGTGGACGGCTTTCGCTGCGACATGGCCCAGAGTCTCGTGAAGAACGACGACAAGCACCATACGGCCACCATGCGCCTGTGGCACGAGATGCGCACGTGGCTCGATGAGAACTTCCCCGAGTGCGTCCTGCTTTCGGAGTGGAGCCAGCCCAGCGAGTCAATCAGGGCGGGATTCCATATCGACCTGATTATCCATAACGGTTCGGGATACGAAATGTACCGCCCGCTGGTCTGCAACACCACCGACAAGGGTAAGCCGACCGACTGCTTCTTCGACCGCTCCGGCAAAGGCCAGCTCAAATCGTTCGTCGAAAACTACGACAAGGAATACCGCGCCACGCGCGACCTCGGCTTCGCTTCGATGCCCACATGCAGCCACGACATCTGGCGTCTGAACCGCAACCAGCGTTCGACGCCCGAAGAGCTGAAAACGGCCCTGACGTTCTTCATCACTATGCCGTGGGTGCCGATCGTCTATTACGGCGAGGAGATCGGCATGCGCAATATCGAGGACGCCCCCTTAAAGGAGGGCAGTTACACCTCGCGCAACCGCAGCGGCTGCCGGACCCCGATGCAGTGGGACAACACGGCCAACGCTGGATTCTCGACGGCCCCGGCCGAAAACATCTACCTTCCGATCGACCCCGATCCGGCGCGTCCGACGGTCGCCGCACAGCAGAACGACCCGGCGTCGATACTCAGTTATGTGCGCGGCCTGCTGGCCCTGCGCGCCGCAACGCCCGCACTGGGCACGGGCGGCGACTGGCGTTATATCGGCAATGTGGATCAGCCCTATCCGATGGTTTACCTGCGCGAGAAGGCGGGCGAGAAATACATCGTCGTCCTGAATCCTTCGGGCCGCAGCGTCACGGCGCAGTTCCCGGCGGAAGGCGACAGCGCCAATGCGGTTTACGGCACCGACCTCAAAACCCGCTATACTGTGCGCAAAGGCACGGCGACGGTGAAAATGAAACCCGTTTCGGCGGTGGTCTTCCACGTAAAATAATCCCGGACAGCCGAAAAACAGCCGGATTTCACGATCTTCTTCTGCGGGGAGGACAGAATCGGATTATTACGTCTATTTTTGCAGTGGTCCCGATTCCGAACCGTACGACAAGCTAACGTTATGACACTCCTCATCAGCATCGAATACCGCACCCGCTGGGGCGAACAGCTCGTGCTTCGTCTCGGCAAACGGCGCATCGCCCTGCAATACGCCGACGGCGGCGTCTGGAGCTGCGCCATAGAGCGGTACGCTCCCCCGGCCCGGCCGGCCGAATACCGTTACGAGGTCGAACGCGACGGTGCATGCATCCGCCGCGAATGGCGTCCGCATATCCTGCGTACGCCCGATGGTCCTGCACCCCGCACACTTCGCATCCGCGACCGTTGGATCGAGATGCCCGCCGATACGCCGTTTTACTCCTCGGCTTTCACGCGGGGGATCTTCGGCCGCGGCGAAAACAACCCGCAGAAAAAAGCCGAAGGCGGCATCTCCCTGCGCGTCACTCTGCCCACCCTGCGGCCCGACGAAGTGCTGGCCGTCGCAGGCAGCGGCAGGGAGCTGGGCGACTGGCAGCGGGTCGTTCCGATGGACGGCAGCCGATTCCCGGAGTGGGAACTCCTGCTGGACATTTCGCGGAAATTCGAATACAAATTCCTGATCGCCGACCGCAGAACCCTTACGCCGGTCATGTGGGAAGAGGGGCCCAACCGGACGTGGAACGACCTGCCCGCCGAGGGCGAACACATCATCGAAGCCGCAGCACATCCCCGCTTCCCCGAGCGCAGATGGCGCGGGGCAGGAACTGCAATCCCGGTGTTTTCGCTCCGCTCGGAAACCGGGTTCGGCGTCGGCGAATTCTACGACCTGAAACTTCTGATCGACTGGGCCGCCGCAACAGGACAACGGGTGCTGCAACTGCTGCCGGTGAACGACACCACGATGAGCGGCACGTGGGAGGATTCCTATCCCTACAATGCCAATTCGACCTTCGCGCTCCATCCGCAGTTTATCCGGCTCACTGCCGCCGGCGTCGAAGAGAACGACGAGTACCGCCGTCTGCGCGACCGGCTGAACGCTCTGCCCGAAGTCGATTACCAGCAGGTCAATACGCATAAACTGCGTCTGCTCCGCAGTGCGTTCGAACGCCACGGGGCACGCACCGCCGCCCGCCGCGACTACCGGGAATTCATGCGGGCCAACAGCCGTTGGCTCCTACCGTATGCCGCCTACCGCACTCTGCGCGACGAATTCGGCACGGCCGATTTCACCCGCTGGGGCGACTATGCCCGCTACGACAAAAAAAACGTCGAAGCCTATTGCCGACGCAACAGCCGCAACACGGCGTTCCACTGTTTCGTACAGTACCACCTGCACAGGCAGTTGTCGGAGGTCTGCGCCTACGCCCGCAGCCGGGGCGTCGTCCTCAAAGGCGACCTGCCGATCGGCATCAGCCGGACCAGCGCCGACGCATGGCTCAACCCCCGCCTTTTCCACATGGATTCGCAGGCGGGAGCCCCGCCCGACGCTTTTTCGGCTTCGGGACAGAACTGGGGCTTCCCGACCTACGACTGGGAGCGTATGGCGCAGGACGGCTATGCGTGGTGGCAGGCCCGCATGACCAAGATGGCCGAATATTTCGACGCTTTCCGCATCGACCATATCCTCGGATTTTTCCGCATCTGGGAGATTCCCTCACATGCCGTCCACGGCCTGCTGGGATATTTCAACCCCGCCCTGCCCTACTCCGCCGAAGAACTGCGCGGCATGGGCTTCGATACGGCCGGGGGACGCTACACCACCCCCGCTCCCGATGACCGGATGCTCGCCGAGTTGTTCGGCGAACTGGCGGACGAGGTGCGCACGACCTGCATGAAGGGCGGCAAACTGCTGCCCGCCTATGCGACACAGCGCAAAGTCGCCGAACGCTTCCCCGGCGACGATCCGCACCGGAGCCGCCTGCGCGAAGGGCTGATGACACTGCTCGACGACGTGCTGTTCATCGGGGACCCGCGCCGCAAAGGGTATTTCCACCCCCGCATCGCCGCCCAAACTACCTGCATGTACCAAACCCTCGACCCGCAGCGGCGCGAGACTTTCGACCGGCTTCACGACGACTTCTTTTACCGCCGTCACAACCGGTTC
>CAKVKI010000276.1 GCA_934754975.1 uncultured Alistipes sp.
CCTGTCTGGGCGGCGCCATCCGCGACCCGCTGTCGGGCCGCAGCTACGTCTACCAGGCGATGCGCGTGACGGGTGCGGGCAATATCTACCAAAAGGTGAGCGACACGCTCAAGGGCAAACTCCCGCAGAGCGTGATTTCGAAAAAGGCCGCGGCCGGTTATTCGAGCTACGGCAACCAGATCGGCCTGGCTACGACCCACGTACGCGAAGTGTACCACGACGGCTATGTGGCCAAGCGTCTCGAAGTGGGCGCCGTGGTAGGCGCCGTGAAAGCGGAGAACGTCCGCCGCGAGAAACCCGCTCCGGGCGACAAGATCATCATGCTGGGCGGCCGTACGGGCCGCGACGGCATCGGCGGAGCTACGGGATCGTCGAAAGAGCATAACACCAAGTCGCTGGAGACCTGCGGCAGCGAGGTGCAGAAGGGCAACGCTCCCGAGGAGCGTAAGCTCGAACGCCTGTTCCGCCGTCCGGAGGTGACGCGCCTTATCAAGAAATCGAACGATTTCGGTGCGGGCGGCGTCAGCGTCGCCATCGGCGAACTGGCCGACGGGCTGGACATTTACCTCGATCGTGTGAAGACCAAGTACAGCGGTCTGAACTCCACGGAGCTGGCCATCAGCGAGTCGCAGGAGCGCATGGCGGTAGTCGTCGAAGCGAAGGACGTTGAGGCGTTCATGCGCTACTGTCTCGAAGAGAATATCGAAGCCGTCGAGGTGGCCGACGTGACCGATACGGCCCGCATGCGGATGTTCAACAAGGATCGCAAGGTCGTGGACCTCTCGCGCGAGTTCATCGACAGCGCCGGCGCCCGGCACTATGCCGAAGCGAAGGTCGGCGAGGTGGAAAACCGCAATCCGTTCGTACGTGAAATCGCCGGCGATACGCTTGCCGCGCGTTTTGAGAATAACCTGAAAGACAACAATGTCGTTTCCCAGCGGGGTCTCGTCGAAATGTTCGACTCGACGATCGGCGCATCGACCGTGCTGATGCCTTTCGGCGGCCGCACGCAGGGCAGCGAAACGCAGGTGTCGGTGCAGAAGCTTCCGACCGACGGCTACACCGACACGGCCAGCATCATGGCGTTCGGTTACAATCCCTTCATCGCTTCGTGGAGTCCTTACCACGGTGCGGCCTATGCCGTCGTGGAAGCTGCGGCGAAAGTCGTGGCGGCGGGTGCGCGTTACGACAGGATGCGTTACTCGTATCAGGAGTATTTCGAGCGCATGACCAAGAATCCCGAGTCGTGGGGCAAGCCTCTCGGCGCACTGCTCGGCGCGCTGAAGATGCAGGTCGAGCTGGGACTTCCGTCGATCGGCGGCAAAGACTCGATGAGCGGCACCTTCCAGGAGATCAACGTCCCGCCGATGCTGATGGCGTTCGGCATCACGACGGTCGACGCCGGAACGGTCATTTCGACCGACTTCAAGAAGGCCGGCAGCCGCATCTACCTCGTGCGCCATACCCCGACGGAGAATTACATGCCTGACACGGCGCAGCTGAAGGCCAATTTCGGCTTTGTGAGCGAGCAGATCGAGCGCGGAAAGATACTCTCGGCATGGTCCGTCGGATTCGGCGGCGTGGCCGAGTGCCTTGCGAAGATGGCTTTCGGCAACCGGATCGGCGCCGAGGTGACGGCGGACGAAAGCAGGCTTTTCGAATACGCTTACGGCTCGATACTCGTGGAGAGCGACGGCGAACTGGATTTCCCTGCGGCAGAACTGCTGGGTGCGACCGTCGCCGACGAGGCCCTGACCGTGAACGGCGTACGGATGCCGCTCGACGGGTTGTACGAAGCCAATACCGTGAAATTCACGGCGGTTTACCCCGACAAAGGTGAGAACCATGCCGCTGTGATGAGCGCCGAACCCGAACGCCGCGCCTTTGTTTATGAGGGCCAAGCCGTCGAGCGTCCGGTGGCCTACCTGCCCGTATTCCCCGGCACGAATTGCGATTACGATACGGCCAAGGCGTTCCGCAATGCGGGAGCCGAGGTGACGACCAGCGTGCTGTGCAATCTGGGCGGCGACGACATCCTGCGCTCGATTGCCGAGATGAAGGAGCATATCCGCCGCGCCCATATTTTCGTGCTTTGCGGCGGCTTCTCGTCGGGCGACGAGCCGGACGGAAGCGCGAAGTTTATCGTGAACGTACTTAACAACAAGGATATACGCGAGGAAATTCATGCATTACTTGACCGCGGCGGCCTTATCCTCGGCATCTGCAACGGTTTCCAGGCGCTGGTCAAGTCAGGCCTGCTGCCGTACGGCCGTCTGGGCATGGTGACGAAGGACTCCCCGACGCTGTTCCGCAACGACGTCAACCGGCATATCTCGCAGATCGTCTCGACGCGCGTTTCGACGCTCAACTCCCCGTGGCTCGCGGGCTTCGAACTGGGAGAGGTCCATTCGATCGCCGTCAGCCACGGCGAGGGCAAGTTCGTCGTCAGCGAGGAGCTGGCCAAGGAACTTTTCGCCAACGGACAGGTGGCGTTCCAGTATGTCGATGCCGAAGGCCGCGTGACGGCCGAGGCGCCCTATAATCCCAACGGTTCGTCGTACGCCATCGAAGGCATCGTATCGCGCGACGGCCGGATTCTGGGTAAGATGGGCCATACGGAGCGTTACGGGAAGAACCTCTTCAAGAATATCGCCGGCAACAAGGAGCAGGCGCTGTTCCGCAATGCCGTCGATTATTTCCGCAAATCGAAATAGTGTAAACCGAAACCATATGCCTATGAAGACCTCTTTTTATCATTTTGCGGCGCTCCTGCTTTTTGCGGCGGCGCTGATCGCAGGATGCGGCAGACAGACGGACAACATGCGTCTGCTCTATTGGAATATTCAGAACGGCATGTGGTCGGACCAGAGCAACGGCTACGACAATTTCGTGGCATGGGTCAAAGGCTACGATCCCGACGTATGCGTGTGGTGCGAAGCCCAGTCGATCTATAAATCGGGTACGGCGGAGAGAATGGATTCCGTCAATCGCTACCTGACGGCGAACTGGGGTGAGCTGGCGGCCCGTTACGGTCATAAATATTGGTATGTGGGCGGCCACCGCGACAATTTCCCGCAGGTCGTTACGTCGAAGTATCCGATCGAGAACGTGCGGCGGATCGTCGGCCAAGCTCCCGACAGCATCGTTTCGCACGGCGCAGGCTGGGCCCGGATCGTGAAGAACGGCAGGCCGGTCAATATCGTGACGCTCCATACGTGGCCGCAAGCGTATGCTTTTCAGGCCGTGGACCGCGACGCCAGCAAGGCCGAACACGGCGGCGATCGCTACCGGCGCATGGAGATGGAGTATATCTGCTCGCATACGATCGCAACGCAGCCCGATGCCGGGCGGCAGCTGTGGATGATGATGGGCGACTTCAATTCGCGCTCGCGCCGCGATAACCGGGTTTACAACTATCCCGACGACGACACGCGCCTGCTGGTGCATGATTACATCGCGGAGCATACGCCCTATATCGACGTGATCGCAGAGAAGCACCCCGGCGAATTTCACACCACGACGCACGGGCAGAGCCGCATCGACTTCGTCTACTGCACGCAGCCGCTCTGCGAGCGGATCACCCGTGCCGAGGTGGTCGTGGACGACTTCACCGAGCCGGTGCGCGATCCGGGCAAGCTGTCGAACTTTTACCACCCTTCGGACCACCGTCCGATTTTGGTGGACTTTGATATGAAATAGAACGAATCAACAATAAACTTAAAAACACAAACATCATGAAACAGCTCGAAATGCTCTACGAGGGCAAGGCAAAACAGGTTTTCCGCACCGACGATCCCGAAAAGATCATCATTCACTACAAGGATGCGG
>CAKVKI010000277.1 GCA_934754975.1 uncultured Alistipes sp.
GAATACCCCGCATATCAGGAGTACCTGAAAGCCCATGCGGGAGAGGATGTGACGCTGACCGTCAAACGCCAAGGCGACATGCTGCTGGAGCTGGTCGTTCCGGTGTCGGACGAGGGCAAACTGGGGGTAATGGCCCTCAATCCCTACAAGCTCCGGACGCAGGAATACACCTTCTGGCAGGCGATTCCCGCAGGCATCGGCAAGGCGGGCAAAGTGATGTCGTCCTATTGGGAGCAGCTGAAGATGATCGTACAGCCCAAAACCAAGATGTATGAGGAGCTGGGCGGCTTCATCGCCATCGGCAGCATCTTCCCCGGGGACTGGAACTGGGAGGATTTCTGGATGAAAACGGCGTTCCTGTCGATCATCCTCGCCGTGATGAACATCCTGCCGATCCCGGGACTCGACGGCGGGCACGCCATCTTCACGTTCTGGGAGATGATTACGGGCCGCAAGGTGAGCGACAAGATATTGGAGGGAGCGCAGTACGTCGGATTGTTTATCATCCTGTTCCTGCTGCTGTACGCCAACGGCAACGACATATACCGGTTTTTCATAAAATAAAAGGGTGCGGCCATGCTGACGGGGCATGTACAGGACATGATACAACGCATTGCGGCCAACCGCCGCAAGCGACAGCCCCGCATTAAGAAAGAGAAGATGCTCGACCTGCTCCGAACCGACAGGAACGGACATCCGACCCGGCAAAAGGAATTTCCGCCGGAAACGCTCGAACGGATCAAGGCGGCGATAAGGGAACAAGCCCGGAAAGAGCGTCGGAGAAAACTAATCATCGGCTGGATATTGGCCATCCTTGCCCTCGGGACGGCGGTTTATTTGGTGATTTCGTACCTGAACTACAACCCGGAGTATAAACAAGTATTTGAGATAGATGAAAATAACAAATTGCGCAGATGCCTTGCGGCGGCACCATTTCGAGGTTGAGACGGTCGGGAACACGGACGAAGCTTTCGCCATGATAAAGGCCGCCGTCGAAGCGGAGCGGCCGGAAACGGTATCGTTCGGCGATTCGATGAGCATGCGCGCCACGGGCGTTATCGAGTGGCTGCGCGGCGAAGAGAAGTACAGGCTGCTCGACGGATTCGATCCCGCGATGCCCCGCCCCGAAAAGCTCGAAATACGACGTCAGGCGCTGATGTCGGACCTCTTCATCACGGGCGTAAACGCCGTGACGGCCGAGGGTACGCTCCACTGGCTCGACATGGTGGGCAATCGCATCGCTCCCGTGGCGTTCGGACCGCGCAAAGTGATTATCGTGGCGGGACGCAACAAGATCGTCGCTTCGCGGGAGGAGGCCGAAGAGCGCATCCGCACCATCGCGGCGCCGCAGAACATAGCGCGCCACCCGGGATTCCGCACGCCCTGCGCCAAGACAGGCGTATGCTCGGACTGCAATTCGCCCGACCGGGTATGCAACACCCGCATGGAGATGCTGCGCTGTTACCCGGCCAAACGGGTGCTGGTGGTGCTGATCGACGAAGATCTGGGACTTTAGCAATATACGGACTATGGGAAAACTGAAAATACTGACAGTACTGCTTCTCGCAGTGGCGCTCACGGCCTGCGGCGACAATTCGGACATCTTCTACTCGACCTCCTACCCTGTCGCCCGGATCGAGGTATCCGTAAGCCTGACCGAACCGGAAAAGCCGGAGAACCCCGACCCTGAAAATCCTGATCCGGAGAACCCCGATCCGGAGAACCCCGAAAACCCCGACCCGGAGAATCCGGAAAACCCTGACCCGGAAAACCCCGATCCCGAAAATCCGGGCACAGGAACCTCGGAAACGGAAGATCCCGAAACCCCGGAGGAGCCGGAGAATCCGCTGCTGCAGGAGATCCGCGACGACGTGCAGGCGAAAGCTCCCGTGCAGGCGGGCGGCAGTTACCGGCTCGACTTCACGCACCACAACGGCGGTCCGCTCATCGTCCGTCCCGCGGCCGACGCAGAAACCGTCACGGGCACATTCGTCAAAGAGCCGGACAAACCGGAAGAACTGCACTTCACGTTCGGCGAACAGAGCTACACCTGCAAGGTTTCGGGCTACACGGACACCGACAACGTACGCAAAACACTGCTCAGCATCGACCTGACCGAGCAGTACAAACTGCTCTATCCCGATGCGGGCGTCACGCAGGTGATCCGGCAGGAATACACCTCACACCCCTATTAACCGGCACCCGATGGCAAAAGTCAAAAAGGCATATTTCTGCAAGAACTGCGGATTCGAAGCTCCCAAATGGCTGGGCCGCTGCCCCTCGTGCGGCGAGTGGAACACCTTCACCGAAGAAATCGTCGCCCGCGAAAGCGGCTCTGTTCCGGCCACTATCGCGGGTTCCCTGCCCGTGGCCAAGCCCCAGCGCGTACGCGACATCCGCGAGAGCGAACACCGCCGCACGGACCTCGGCAACAGCGAGGTGAACCGCGTGCTGGGCGGCGGCATGGTGCCGGGATCGCTGATCCTGCTGGGCGGAGAACCGGGAATCGGCAAATCGACGCTTTCACTGCAGCTCGCGCTGGCGGCGAACGGACTCAAGACGCTCTATGTCTCGGGCGAGGAGTCGGCCGAGCAGATCAAGATGCGCGCGGGACGTATCGGCATCGGCAACGACGAATGCCTGATCTATCCCGAAACGCTGCTCGAAAACATCGTCAGCCAGATCGCCGAGCATCAGCCCGACCTGGTGGTGATTGACTCGATACAGACCATCTACACCGACCTGCTGGACTCGTCGGCGGGAAGCGTATCGCAGATACGCGAGTGCGCGGCGACGCTGCTCAAATACGCCAAATCGACCGGCACGTCGATCTTCATCATCGGCCATATCACCAAGGACGGCACCATCGCCGGACCCAAGATTCTGGAACATATCGTGGACGTGGTACTGCAGTTCGAGGGCGACAGCAACAACATATACCGCATCCTGCGCGGCATCAAGAACCGTTTCGGCGCGACGTTCGAAATCGGGGTCTTCGAAATGCTCGACAGCGGACTGCGCGGCGTGGACAACCCGTCGGAGATTCTGCTCACGCACTACGAGGAGCCGCTGAGCGGCATCGCGGTAGGCGCTTCGGCCGACGGCGTGCGCCCCTACCTGATCGAAGTGCAGGCATTGGTGAGCGGCGCGGCGTACGGCACACCGCAGCGCACGACCACGGGCTACGACACCAAGCGCATGAACATGCTGCTGGCCGTGCTGGAGAAGCGCGTGGGAATGAAGATGTTTCAGAAGGACGTTTTCCTGAACTTCGCCGGAGGATTCAAGGTCGCCGACCCGGGACTGGACCTCGCGGTCGTGGCGGCGGTGATCTCCTCCTACTACGACCGCCCGGTGGCCGAGGGCGTCTGCTGCGCGGGAGAGATCGGACTTTCGGGCGAAGTGCGCCCGGCGCCCCGAACCGAACAGCGCATCAGCGAGGCCGCACGGCTGGGTTTCAAACGCATCATCGTCTCCGGTTATCTCGGCAAGGGCGGCAAACGGCCCAAAGGAATCGAAATCGTCACGATAAACAGCATCGACCAACTGCCCCGCGCGCTTTTTGTGGAATAGATTTTGCTCTTACTCCTGTAAAAGGAGTAAGAGATGCAAAAGCGAGTTGTCGTATTGGGCGGGGTGGGATTTATCGGCACGCACCTCTGTCTGCGCCTTCTGGAAGAGGGCCACGAGGTTTTCTGTGTCGATATCCGCGACGCCGTGAATTCGCCGCTGCTGCGCAGCGTATTGCAGCATCCCCTGTTCCGGTACGTCCATCACAACATCATCAATACATTCGGAATCCGCTGTGACGAGA
>CAKVKI010000278.1 GCA_934754975.1 uncultured Alistipes sp.
GACGGATGTGCGAGAGGTCGTGCCCCACGCCGCCGCGCCGCTTCATCAGCTGCACCTGCTCCTCGTCCATGCGGAAAATGCCGCCGTACGAGTCGGCCGGATTCTTATGGCCGATCACGAAGCAGTTCGAGAGCGAAGCCACCTGGAAATTGTTGCCGATACCCGTCATCGGGCCGCCCTGCGGAATTACGTAACGGAAATGGTCGAGCAGCTCGAACACCTCCTCTTTGCTCATCGGATCGGGATAGTTGCGCTCGATGCGCTCTATCTCGGAGGCGATACGCTCGTGCATCTGCTTGGGCGACGTTTCGTAAATATTGCCGAAAGAGTCCTTGAGGGCGTACTTGCTGACCCACACCGTTGCGGCGAGGTCGTCCCCTTCGAAATACTTTTTCGACTCAGCGACCGCATCGTTGTATTCGACTTTCTGCGGCGCCACGGGTTTTGCGGCTTTTGACATGACTATAGTACTTTATTTCAGAGTTTTAGCGTCGGAACGGACAAAGTCCGGTTCTACAAAAATGATTCTTTTATATGGAAAAAACCAGCGACGCACACCAATTTTATCCACAAGTTATTTACAAAAGGTGCAAAAGATGCGCCCCGCATACGTGAGGCGCATTTATCGGCCGGCGGAAACCCGCGCCGCCGGTTTCGGCGTACGGACCGCGGCCCTGAGAAGCACCGGTCATTTCACCGCCACGGCGTCGATTTCGACCAGCGCCCCCATCGGAAGCGCTGCCACCTGATAGCACACGCGGGCGGGCATCTGTTCGGTAAAGAACTGAGCGTAAACGGCGTTCATCGCAGCGAAATCGCCGATATCCTGCAGCAGAACGGTGGTCTTGACCACCTCGCCGAGCGTATAGCCGCCCTCTTCGAGGATGTGGCGCAGGTTCGTAAGCGACCGGTGCGTCTGGGCTTCGACGCCTTCGGCCATTTTGCCGGTCGCGCCGTCGATCGGGAGCTGGCCCGAAACATAGAGCGCGCCGCCGGCTTCAACGGCCTGCGAATAAGGTCCCACGGCCTTGGGCGCATGGGGCGATGCGATAATCTTCTTCATAGCGGGTAATTTTCAAATTTTATACAAAGGTACGATTTATTCCCTATATTTGCACAACACATATAATAATATACTATGAAGATTTTGCTGAAAATCGCGGCCGTCGCCGCCGTTGCGGCCCTCGCCGCAGGGTGCTGCAACTGCCGTTCCTACCAGAAGAAAAACCGCAAGCCGCTCGTCGGCACAGAATGGCAGCTCATTCAGCTGGGCGGCAAAGCCGTCAAGCCCGAAGAGGGTAAGTTCACGCTTACGTTCCTGGCCGAAGAGAGCCGCATCGCGGGCGTCGGCGCCTGCAACCGCATCATGGGAAAATACGAAGCGACCGAAAAGGGCGCGCTGAAGATCGGGCCGCTGGCCTCGACGATGATGGCATGCCCCGGCATGGAGCAGGAGGACGCATTTACCAAAGCGCTCGAATCGACGACGCATTACGATATGGACGGACCGATGCTGCTCTTGCTGAGCGACGGCGAACTGCGGGCCGTATTCCAGGCGAAGCCCTGAGGCAGCAGCCGGACCGCATTAAAAGCGGGGAGGACTTTCGTTCCTCCCCGCTTTTCGGTTTTACGGTCTAAGGGCCGGAGCCGCCGGAGCGCCGCCCGCAGGTTTCTTCGGCACGCCGTACTGTTCGCGCAGCACCTGCTCCAAGACTTCGCGGCGGAGCCGCTGAAGCGCCGACAGTTCGTTTTCATACGCTTCGATGCGGGTGTCGCGTGTCCGCAGCGTGCGCATCGTCTCCGAATAACTCCTGAACAGCGGCTCGGTGGGCATCACGCGGCCCTCAGCCCGGTAATAATCCAGCAGGAAACGCGCGACGGCGATATTCCGCGCACGCAGGGCGTCCTGCTGCGCTTTCAGGGCCGGGGCATATCCGCTGTTTTTCCTGCGCAGGCGGTCGTACATCAGGTTGTACTGCTCCCGGTTGGCATTCTTCCGCTCCTTGTCGTCCACGTTCTTCAGCGCGACGTATTGGCGGTGAACGGCGTCGTATTTCGGGTCGCTCTTCAGGATTTTCGTATAGGCGTCCGACGCTTCGCGGTACCGCCCGTCGAAAGCGGCAATCACCGGGACGGTATCGCAGACTGCCCGGTAATCCAGTCCGGGATAGGTCATAATGCCGGGCACGATGCGCGCCTGTTCGGCATAGTCGAGATAGGTTTCCCACACCAGCCGGTTCAGGTCCAGCGCAAGTTCCCCGATCCGGGCTTCGATCCGGGCAAGTTTCTCCGAGGAGTTTTCGGGCAGCACACATTCCGGAGCGGACTGCGGTTCGGGACAACAGCACAAAGTCTCCGGGAGAACGATAATTTCGGGTTGGCTCGCTACGGCCGGCGCTGCACAAAATAACAGCATCGCACTCAGGGCGACCGTGGCGGAAGTTGCTTTTTTCATCGTTTTCATACTATTTCTGCATTAAATTTATGGAATTTACCGCTACGTTGCATCCAATAGATGCGGAAAGGATGAAATTTCCATAAAAATCCGCCGGAAAACTTAACTTTGCATTAAAGACGCAGACTCCATGCATATCCCGACAGACGACAACCCGGCCCGCATGACGGACACGGAACTGCTCCACCGCTACCGCGCCGACGGATACATCGAATGGCTTGCGGCGCTTTACACCCGCTACACGGAGCTGGCGTACGGCGTGGCGCTGAAATACCTGCGCAGCCGTCACGACGCGGAAGACGCCGTCATGCAGATCTTCGAAGAGCTGATTCGCAAAGCGGCGCAGCACGAAATCCGCGAATTCCGCACATGGCTCCACAGCGTCGTCAGGAACCACTGCCTGGGACAGCTCCGGCGCGAAGGGCGCATGCCGCCCGCCGAACTGCCCGCAAACCTGACCGACGACGGTTCCGTGACCGAACTGCTCTGCGAGGAGGAACAAAAGCGGTTCCTCTCCGAAGCGCTGGCCCGCTGCATGGAACGCCTGCCCGAACCGCAGCGCCGGAGTATCGCACTCTTCTTTTTCGACAACCTCTCCTATGCCGACATCGCCGCCGCGACGTCGTGGCACCTGAAAAGCGTCAAAAGTTACATTCAGAACGGCAAGCGCAACCTGAGGCTCTGCCTCGAAAACAGCGAACGATGAAACCCTCGGAATATATCGGCAGCGACCGCCGCGGACGCGAAGCGCACGACCTCGAACTGGAAGCCATGCGCGACCCCTTCCTGGCCGACGCACTGGAAGGGATGGAAAACACCGAAGGCGACCATGCCGCCGCCGTCGGGGAGCTGCGGCAGCGCATTGCATCCCGCGCAGCGGCCGTCGCGGAACAGCGGCCCCGCACCGGATCACACGCCGCGGCCGGCAAGGCGGCGCCCACGACCGGCAGGCGCACGAAAGCATGGCGGATCACAGCCGCGGCCGCAGCGATTCTCGCCGTCATGACGGCGGGATTGCTGACCCTGCGTCACATACCCGATCCCGGACCGCCCCGCGATCCGGGAAACGTCGCGCAGAACCGGCCGTCCCTGCTTCCGGCCGATACGCTCCCGGCCGGCATAAATCCGAAAGATCCGGCCGTATCCGCCGGGATTCCGGACACGCAAGTTGCACGCACGCAGACTCCGGAAGGGAGCGGCAAGGAAACTCCGGCCGGGACAAAGGCCAGAAACCGAAAGGGGACCGACAGCGGAATGGAAGCAAATACGACCGGAAAAGCGACACCGGCAACCGATGCCGGAAAGGAACCGGCGACAGGTCTC
>CAKVKI010000279.1 GCA_934754975.1 uncultured Alistipes sp.
GTTCCAGACAGCCTACAAGAACGGTGAAATCCCCGATTTCATCCACTTTTACCAGATGATCGACGTGCTGATCATCGACGACATCCAGGAGCTGACCGGCAAGACGGGTACGCAGAACGCGTTCTTCAACATCTTCAACCACCTCCAGCTGGCGGGCAAGCAGCTGATCCTCACGTCGGACAAGCCGCCCGTGGAGCTGAAGGACATCGAACAGCGGCTGCTGACGCGTTTCAAATGGGGACTTTCGGCCCAGCTCAACACGCCGGACCACGAAACGAAGCTCAAAATCATCCGCGTAAAGGCCCAGAAACTCGGCGCCCAGATTTCGGACGACGTGATAGCCTACCTGGCCGACAACATCTCGGCCAACGTGCGCGAGATCGAAGGCGCGCTGTCGTCGCTGGTGGCCAACGCCTCGTTCCTCGGCCGCAAGATCACCACCTCGCTGGCAAAGGAGATCCTGAAGGTATACGTACAGCTTTACCAGAAGGAAATCACCATCGACCACATCATCAAGGTCGTATGCGAGTACCTGAACCTCGATTTCGAGCGTTTCAACTCGACGGAGCGCACACGCGAAATCGCACAGGCGCGGCAGATCGCCATGTACCTCTCGAAGCAGCACACCAAAGCGCCGCTCACCACCATCGGTTCGGCCATCGGAGGACGCAACCACGCCACGGTACTCCACTCGTGCAAAGCCGTGTCGAACCTCATCGAAACCGACAAGGCGTTCCGCCGCCAGGTCGAGGAGATCGAAAAGAAAGTACTCGCACAATAGTGCAGCACATACCGTAACACCCAAACAGAGGGCCGTGACAGGATATGTCACGGCTTTTTTATATCTTTGCGGCATGAGAAAAGTTTATCATTTCAAAATATTCCGGACTGCAGCGTTGCTCCTTTTATGCGCTCCTGCATTCGTAACGGCCAGCTTTCTGCTCATCCGCCTGCGCCCCGGCAATCTGCTTATGTGGATTACAGGCTGCGCCGGCATACTCTTTTTCGGCGGTTGTTTCATTGCCGGACTGTATATCCTCCGGCGATTGACACAAAACAGCGAGGCCCTGATACTTACCCCCGAGAGACTCACAGTCCGCCAACCGAACGGCAAACAGTACAATCTGAAATGGAATGAGATTCAATTCTTCCGTGAAATACCCCTCAAAGGACAGACTTTTATCGCAGTCATTACCTCCGAACCGCTGAAACCGGTCGCACAGGAACATAACAGGCTCCGCCTATGGCTGACGGGACTCAACAGATGGCTCACAGGTTCGGCAATCAATATTTCTCCGGATTCGATCCACTGCAGGCAGGGGGAATTATACGAAACACTTTGCGAATATCTCGAAAAATACGGACGATAATTCATCATGGACCAACCCAAACTCGAACGCCTGCTGCGGCTGATGAAACTGCTGACGGCGAACACCACATACGACATCGACCAATTGGCCGAGCGGCTGCAGATGTCGCGCCGGACGGTTTACCGTTACATCGACACCTTCCGCGAAGCGGGTTTCGTCATCAAGAAGAGCGGCGACTGCATCCGCCTCGACAAGGAATCGCCCCATTTCCGCGACATCTCGCAGCTCGTCCACTTCACCGAGGAGGAGGCGGTGATACTCAAAAGCGCCATCGAGAACATCGACGACACGAACATGCTCAAACAGAACCTCAAGCGCAAACTCTACTCGGTATACGACAATAAAACGCTGGCGGACACGGTCGTACGAGGCAAGAACTCCCCGAATATCCGCACGCTCATCGAAGCCATCGACGAGCATCGGCAGGTGATCCTGCACGGCTACCAATCGGCGCACGGCGGCGAAGTCCGCGACCGCAGGGTAGAGCCGTTCGCATTCACGACCAATTACGTGCAGGTGTGGTGCTACGATCCCGAAACGAATGCCTGCAAACTCTTCAAGACCTCGCGCATCGGCTCCGCCGAACTGACCGAAACCCCGTGGGAACATGAACCGGAACACTGCGAAGGCTTCATCGACGCTTTCCGCATGCACAGCGGCGCACGCCACCGGATACGGCTGGAGCTGGGCCTGCTGGCCTACAACCTGCTATGCGAAGAGTACCCGCTTGCCGAACGCGACGTCCGGCCGCTGGGCAAAGGGCGCTGGCTGCTGGACACCGAAGTGGCGGGATTTGCCGGAGTAGGCCGATTCGTGGTAGGGCTGCTGGACGACATCCGCATCATCGATTCGCCCGAACTGACGACATATATACACAATTATATCAAGGCGAATATTTCCTGAGCCGCATTTTTTCGCTATATTTGTTTTGCACGAACATTAAACACAAACCTATGAAAACAAGCAGTATATTGCTGGGAGCATTGTGTATGGCACTTGCCGCAGGCTCCTGCTGCCGGCAGACTCCGACGGCGGAAACAGACTCGCGGACAACCGCAGAACCGGTCGTATTCAAGGACTACGGAGCCGAGCCGACCGTACTCAACATCGAGAGCTACACGCTTGCGAACGAAAATTTCCGCACCGTACTCTGGACGGGCGGCAACCTGCAGGTCACCGTCATGGCGATTCCCGTCGGCGGCGACGTCGGGCTGGAACAGCACAACGGCATCGACCAGTTCCTGCGCGTAGAGGAAGGTACGGCGCAAGTAATGATGGGTGACAGCGCAGACAAACTCGACTTCGTGAAAGAGGTCTCGGACGACTATGCGATCTTCGTCCCGGCCGGCAAATGGCACAACATCGTCAATAAGGGCGACAAACCGCTGAAGATCTATTCGATTTACGCTCCCGCCGAGCATCCCCACGGTACAATACACAAAACCCAGCAGGAGTCCATGGAAGCAGAACACGACCATTGACAGCAGAAAAAACAGTGAAAAACGTGTGTTTTGAATAAAAAAACGCACGTTTTTCATTTTGTGTCACAACCTGTCACAACAAGACCGTTCCTTTGTAGCGTGAACCTAAAAGAAAAACGATTATGGGAACAGCTTACAAAATCAGGTGCCGCCACTGCGGAGCGCAGTTCGAACACTACATGCAGCCGGGATACGGCGTCCTGCCGATGTGCGTGGGTTGCGGCGAATACGTCGAGACCGAAACGGCCATCCGGTGTCCGGCCTGCCTCAAGAAACTCAACACCACGCAGGAGGAGTTCAACAGGCAGATCGAGGTGACTTACATGTGGGACTAGCGCGCAAAAAGTCGGCGCGGAAATATGGAAAATCCGTGAAAATTTCCTACCTTTGAAAAAATAAACCCTTTTTTCGAAAACACATGACACAGCTTCAGGCGGGAGATATGGCCCCCGATTTCAAGTCCACGACCCAAGACGGTGAGACACTGACGCTTGCCGACCTGAAAGGACAGCGCACGATACTCTATTTCTATCCCAAAGACAACACGTCGGGCTGTACGCTCGAAGCGCAGAGCCTGCGCGACGGCAAAGCAGAACTGACCCGGCTGGGATTCCGGATCGTCGGCGTGAGTCCCGACAGCGAGAAGTCTCACCGGAATTTCTGTGCAAAGCACGACCTGAATTTCACGCTGCTGGCCGACACCGACCACAGCGTATGCGAGGCTTACGGCGTGTGGGCCGAGAAGTCGATGTACGGCCGCAAGTACATGGGCGTACTGCGTACGACGTTCGTCATCGACGCCGAAGGACGCATCGAAAAGGTTTTCACGAAGGTAGACACCAAGAACCACTACCAGCAGATTATCGATTCCTACAAACAGTAAAAACCACTGTCAACCATGCAACTGCACCGTATAGCGA
>CAKVKI010000280.1 GCA_934754975.1 uncultured Alistipes sp.
ACTACCGGCTGGTCGAATACACCTACGTCTGCTCCAACTGCGGGGCCGTGGTGAAACGGCAGTCCAAAAACCTGCGCGACGACAATTTCGGCGGTGGCGGCGGGACGATCATCGGCGGCGGGCGCGGCTTCGGAGGTTTCGGCGGCGGATCGCGCGGCGGCGGCTTCGGGGGCGGGTCGTTCGGTGGCGGCGGCGCCGGATCGCGGTGGTAGGACGTGCGGCGGAAATAACGCCGGATCGCGCTGCTAAATGCAGATTCGGGTCTCCCTGTCTGCGATTCCGGCTGCAAGCGGCTGGTTTCGGAAAAACGAGGTTAACAGATTAGAATTGAGATAACTCCATGAACGATTATAAGGAAATAAATAGGATAGCCTGGAATTTGAAGACGAACGTTCATGTCGATTCTGAATTTTATGACAATGAGGCGTTTCTGCAAGGAAAGTCTTCCCTTAAACACATTGAACTGAACTTGCTCGGAGACGTAAAAGGGAAATCCATTCTTCATTTGCAGTGCCATTTCGGACAAGATACCGTTTCTCTGTCCCGATTGGGGGCGGATGTTACGGGCGTTGACCTGTCGGACAATGCGATTGGCTTTGCCGAAAATATGGCGAAGGAATTGGCTGTCGATACGAAATTCGTCTGTTCTGATATTTATGACCTTCCCGCCGTTTTGGAAGAGAAATTCGATCTTGTTTTTACGAGTTACGGAGTGATCGCCTGGTTGCCTGACATGCAGCGCTGGGCTGAGGTCATCTCACACTACTTAAAACCGGGAGGCCGTTTTGTCATGGTGGAATTTCATCCAGCGGTATGGATGTTCGGTGATGACTTTCGGTCGATAGATTACAGTTATTTCAAGACCGGCGAAATAGTTGAACGGCTGGAGGGCAGTTATGCTGATGAAAATTTCGGTATTCAGTACTCCACCGTTACATGGAATCACAGCCTGAGCGAGGTTATTAACAGCCTTATCCGGGAAGGTATTCGTATAACTCAGTTTAACGAATACGATTACTCGACCCAAAATTGCTTTAAGCATACGGTCGAGAAAGACGAGGAAAAATATCAGATAAAGCATTTGAATGACAAGCTCCCGATGATTTTCGC
Organism: uncultured Alistipes sp.; assembly: GCA_934754975.1. GTDB lineage: Bacteria > Bacteroidota > Bacteroidia > Bacteroidales > Rikenellaceae > Alistipes. Next base: position 1,111 of record CAKVKI010000280.1, read on the forward strand.
AATCGAAGGAATCAAGGGCTGAATAAAGCATCCGGGAGTTGTTTGTTCCTTCGGTCGATTAACTTGAAATGATGATAATTTTAAAATTGTTTTGTTATGAAAAAATGGATTTGGATCGGAGTCGTCGCCATTGTGGTGATCTTCTTCTACGCAACGTACAACGGATTCGTCAATAAGGAAGAGGGCGTGAAGACCGCATGGTCCAACGTCGAGACGCAGTACCAGCGCCGTGCCGACCTGATTCCCAACCTGGTGAATACGGTCAAGGGCTATGCCGCCCACGAGACGCAGACCTTTACCGAGGTGACCGAAGCCCGTGCCAAAGCCACCTCGATCAACCTGTCGGCCGACGACCTGACGCCCGAAAAACTGGCCGAGTTCCAGCAGGCGCAGACGCAGGTGCGCTCGGCTTTGGGCCGCCTGATCGCCGTGTCGGAGAGCTATCCCGACCTGAAGGCCAACCAGAATTTCCTCGAACTGCAGGCCCAGCTCGAAGGCACCGAAAACCGTATTTCGGTGGCCCGCAAGCAGTTCAACGAAGTGGCCCGGACCTATAACGTCTCCGTACGCCGCTTCCCGGCCAACCTCGTCGCCAAAATGTTCGGTTTCGAACAGAAGCCCTACTTCGAGTCGGCCGAAGGCTCCGAAGCCGCGCCGCAGGTGCAGTTCTAAGGAAAATGGCGAACGTTAAGTCGCGCGGCTACGCGCTGGGTGCCGTGGCTGCCGCCAGTTACGGATTGAATCCGCTCTTCACGCTGCCCCTCTACGGGGCGGGCATGGGAGTGGATTCGGTGCTTTTCTACCGTTATCTGCTGGCTGTGGTGATGCTGGGCGCGCTGATGCTCGTCCGGCGGCAGTCGTTCGCCCTTTGCCGCCGCGACCTTGTGCCGCTGGCGGTCATGGGACTGCTCTTCTCCTTTTCGTCGCTCTTCCTGTTCGAGAGCTACAACCACATGGATGCGGGCATCGCCTCGACCATCCTGTTTCTCTACCCCGTGCTGGTGGCGGTCATCATGGCTGTGGGATTCCATGAGAAGGCGGGCAAAGCCACCATGCTCTCGATCCTGCTGGCCCTTACCGGCATCGCCATGCTCTACAAGGGCGGCGACGGGGAGCCGCTCTCCTTTTTCGGCGTCGCGCTGGTTTTTCTCTCGTCGCTCTGCTATGCGGTCTACATCGTGGGCGTCAACCGCTCGTCGCTGCGCGGCCTGCCGACCGAGAAGCTCACCTTTTACGCCCTGCTGTTTGGCCTGGGCGTCTATGTCGTGCGTCTGCGCTTCTGCGCCGACCTGCAGGCGATTCCCACGCCCGGACTCTGGATCAACGCCGTCTCGCTGGCGCTCTTCCCGACGATCGTGTCGCTGGTGACGATGGCCGCCGCTATCCGCTCCATCGGCTCGACGCCCACGGCGATCCTCGGCGCATTGGAACCCCTTACGGCCCTCTTTTTCGGCGTTGTGGTCTTCGGCGAACAGCTCACGCCGCGCATCGTGCTGGGCGTGGTGCTGATTCTTGTCGCCGTGACGCTCATCATCGCCGGCAAGTCGCTGCACATTCCCTTCCCGCACCTGCGGTTCCGCAGGGCGCGGTAGGGTGGTATCGGATCGGATATAAGGGGATGCGGCGGGGAGCTACATCCCTTTTTTTATGCCTGCTTTAATCAGCAGGACGTTTACCGGCAGCGCGGCCAGGAACCCGCACGCCATGGCGATCTGCATCATAAACCAGAATACGAACGAAGTGCGGGGAAGCGGCATGCCCCCGTTGAGCCCGAAAATTACGACCGCCATCCAGCCGTACATGCCCGCCTGCCATGCCGTGAGCGACAGTATGTCGGCTTTGGCCGCACGCCGTACGGCCGTGCCGCGCGGAAGCGTCGGTTCCATGCCCCGGATCGCCGCATACTGGAACCCGATGCCGAAGACCAGCGCCAGTAGGTAGTCCGCGATCCACGCCCCGGCCAGCAGGCTCCCGCCGACGGCGATCGGGACGAAATACATGAACCATTCCCCGACCAGATCGGCCAGCGTACACCCCGCTCCGCAGTGAAGCGTGGACAGCACCGCCGACTCCCATTTCGGCCGCCCGGGCATCTCCGCTTCCGTCATGTTTCCCATGCCGGGCATAGCCATACCCGGCATACCTGCCGCTCCGTCCATATTTGCCATACCTGTGGTGCGGTCCGTTTCCCGCCTGCCGTCGGCCTCAACCCCGGTCCCGGCTCCTGCCGCTCTTGCTCCTGTTTTAGCTTCAGCTCGTGTTTCTGCTCCTGCTCCCGGCTTCGTCCCCGTTTTCCGGCCGCCGTTATGCTCTTCGAGGTCGCAGTGCCGCGGCCGGCCGAAGGTGAAATAGGCCCATAGCCCGATGACGCTGGCCCACAGTCCGGTGAGAATCCACACGCTGTCCATGATGCGCATCGGCTGTTTGCACGAGCGCAGGTCGGCCGCGATAATCAGCGCCGAGACGATGCCGCCCACGACGAATATCTCCGCCAGATAACTGAAATGCTGCATAGCAGGAAGTTTTCCCGCCATGCAGCAATTTATGTACCGTATCCGCTTGTATTCAGCGGTTTTTGATCCGCTTCCGGCAGCCGCCGTTTTACTCTGCCGGGTCCGGTCCGGACGATTTACAACCGGCTCTTCTCGTC
>CAKVKI010000281.1 GCA_934754975.1 uncultured Alistipes sp.
GGTCGTGGCGCCCGTGCGGGCTACCCCGTCGTCGAACGGACGCGCCCCGAAATCGGGCGCAGATTCCCCGTGCGCCAGTTTTTCGGGCAGGGCTTCGTATTCACCGGCACGGCAGACGGCCAGATTGCGCCGTCGGGGCGTAAACGCCGCGGCTTCGTAACAATAGGTCGGGACATGCAGTTCCCCGGCGATACGCTCGGCCAGTTTGCGGGCCAGTTCGGCGCACTCTTCGAGCGTGATGCCCGCGATCGGGATCAGCGGCAGCACGTCTGTGGCCCCCATGCGCGGATGCGCCCCCTTGTGTTTGCGCATGTCGATCAGCTCGGCGGCCTTTTTCACCCCCGCGAACGCCGCTTCGACGACGGCTTCGGGCGAGCCGACGAACGTGACGACGGTGCGGTTGGTCGCTTCGCCGGGATCGACGTCCAGCACTTTGACGCCCCCGGAAGTTTCGATGGCCGATACGATCCGGTCGATTACTGCCTTGTCGCGTCCCTCGCTGAAATTGGGGACGCATTCCACGATACGCTTTTCCATATATTGTGCGGTTATATTGATTCTTCTTTTCAAAGATAAGAAAAACCCGGACAAAACTGAAAAATTCGTAACGAAAAAAGGATGTTCGCATGCTGAAATGACATCATCGGGGAATTAGCGTACAAAAGCGGGCATCCGCAGCAGTCGGAGAAAACCGCCGAAGGAGGGTGCCGCCGGGGAAAGCCGTCCGGCGACAAAAAAGCCCGCCGCACGAAGCGACGGGCAGGATTGCAGCCGGAAAGGGAGCGGCGGCCGGGCAGCCCGGGCCTCATGCGGCAACCGGGAGCGCGGCCGGAAAGAGGGGTCAGCGGCCGATGGTCAGCACCACGCCGCCCGTGACCCATGCGCCGGGCAGGCGGATGCCGCCCAGGTCGCTGTAACGGGTGTCGGTGATGTTCGTGGCATCGACATAGAGCCGGCAGACGCCTTTTTTCCATGACAGACGGCCGTCGAGCAGGAAATAAGGCTTGTAATCGCGCACCTCGGAGACGGACGCATCGCCCGGAACCGGATAGTCCGTATAGCTGCCGTTGCGGTCGTAAACCGAAGCGGTCAGCGCCAGCGACATGCGGCGCAGGAAACGCACTTCGACGGCCAGCGCCGCCTTGTGTTTCATAAAATCCATGGCGCTCTGGGCGATAACGTCCGTATTGCGGTCGGTCGTAATGTAGCCGTAAGAGAGCGTCACGCGCCGCAGGAAACCTTCTGCGGCGGCATAGCCGCCCGACAGCTCGACGCCGTAGGTGTCGAGACTGCTGGTCTGCTCGGAGTGCCACTTGCCGTCCATATCTTCGCGCCACACCCAGTCGATGATGTCGCGTCCGGCACGGTAGTAGGTGCGCAGCGAAGCGTTCCAGCGTCCCTTTACATAATCGGCTTCAATGCGGTATGTGACAGCCTTTTCCGGAATCAGGTCAAGATTATTTATTTGCGCCGGGGAGGTGTAGTAGAGATCGGTGAAGGTCGGCAGGCGCATCGACTGCGACGCCCCGACGGCCAGATGCAGCCCCGCAACAGGCCGCCAGCCGCCCGAGACGTTCCACAGCGCCGAAGTGCCGTAAGGCGTCAGGCTCACGCCGGCCGAAGCGGCCGCATCGAAGCGCCGCCACTGTTTGGCATGGCGCAGCCAGACGTTGCCCGTATGGCGGGCCTTGGCATGCGTGTAATGGCCGTGCGGCACGGAGAGCTTTTCGCCGAGATTGGTGCTGTAGATGTGGTTGAAGGCATAATCGCCCCCGAGCGAAGTCGTACCGCCGGCCCAGTCGAAGTCGGTCCAGAGCCGCGCGCCCGCATTGTCGGTGTTGTGACGGTTCATCACCGTGCCGCGCGTCCAGTCGTAGCGGTCGAAATTCTTGCGGTAGCTCGCCGAAGCCCCCAGCGAGAAGCGTCCGGCCTGCCTGAGCCACCGCAGCGACGCCAGCGAGGTGGAGGTACCCTCCCACTGGTCGGGGTTATAAGCCGCATAGAAACCGTTGGAGCCGAAGCCGCGGTTCTGCCAGCCGGCCTGGAAATCGAAGAATCCCAGACGCAGCGTCTCGTACGTCGCGCGCAGGAAGGCGTTTCCGTTGGTGAAATCGGTGTTGTGCCGGTAGCCGTCGCTGCGGCGGTAGGAACCCGCGGCAAGCAGCGAGAAGCGGCCCGACGTCACGGCGCCCGAGAGATTGCCGTAGGCGTAGCCGTGCTGGCCGCCCGTGCCCTCGAAGCGCAGGTAAGTAGGCCTGAGGGGAGCCGTGCGGATATTGACCGCTCCGGCGTAGGCCCCGACGCCCGGCACGCCGTCCAGCAGATCGACGGCCGAAATGCAGTCGAGGTCGACCGGAAGCGAATGGGACTGGTGCCCGGTGCGGGCGTCCGTAAAATCAATGCCGTTGAGAAGGACCATCGTCTGGTCGAAAGAGCCTCCCCGAATGAAAATGTCGGCCTGCATGCCCTTGCCCCCGCGTTCGCGGATATCGACCGAAGGTGCGAGGCGCAGGGCGGACTCCAGAGTCTGGACGGGCGCTGCGGCCTGTGCTTTCCGGTCGAAAAGCGGGGTTTGCGACTGTACGTTGCGCGTCGGGGCAGTCTGACTGCCCGATATGCCGACCTCGTCGATCCTCAGCGTACGGAGGACGGCGGCCGTGTCGGCCTGCTGCGCAGACGCACTTAGCGTCGCGGGCAAGAGGATCGACATCGTCACGGCGAGGACTCCGATGGTTACATGGCGGTGCAGGCTCGCGAAGGCCGACCAGCCTTTGCGGCTCCAACGCCTGAAGCAGGGAGTCTGCTTTGCTTGGATGTTTTTCATCTTGTTTTTTGTTGGGTTGATAAAATATTTACAGCGATCGAAAAGGGGGCCGGCTGCGCACCCGCTTTTCAAACCGCTGCAAAGGTAACTTTTTCCGGCAGTTTTCCGGGCATGCAGGCGTTTTTTTTCGGATGGCGGTCTTTTCGCGCTGTTACGGTCCGGCCTGCCGGGGCCTACGGTGGGCGTTCGGACAAAATCAGCGGCCTGCAAGCCTCGAAGCGCGCCGAACCTGCGGAGCCTGTCCATCCCGGACCGGAGCAGGCGGGAGGGAGATAAAAAAAACGATTCCGGGAAGAAATTCTCCCCGGAATCAACTGGCGACTACTGCAACCAGAGGTGCAGATAATCTGCATATAGTGCTATTCTACAACATTTTTCGCAAACAGCGCTTCGACTTTGGCAACCACGTCGTCCGTATCGGGTTCGAGCGGGAAGACGTGGCTCGGCTTGAGGTACCACAGCTCCTTGCCTTCCTTGAAATGCTCTTCGCCGCCGCCCGTAATATTGAGCATGACGACAGCGTCTTTCTCTACTTTGCCCGCTGCGACCGCATTGATAAGCGACGCGAGCGCGACGCCCGCCGCCGAGTAGATATCGACGCCCTCCAGCTCCTTGAAAAGCTTGCGGGCCTTGCGGGCCATGGCGTTTGTGGCGACGAAAAATTCGCCGCCGGTAGCTTTCAGCGCATCGTACAGACCGCCCGTAATGCCGTACGGCGGACGGCGGTTCGAAAGGACCTTGGCGTCGATGATCTCCGCATCGCGGCGCGCCTTGTCATCCTCGTAAGCCAGCATCTTGCGCGAATCGGCCTGCCATGCGTCGTACATCGGCACGAAGGGCGCATTCTGCGACACCATGAGTTTCATGGTATTCGAACCGAAGCGGCCGTCCTCGATCAGGCGCATGTT
>CAKVKI010000282.1 GCA_934754975.1 uncultured Alistipes sp.
GTACTGCACGCCCGCCGCGACCGTAAGGTCGTGCGTCGTACCGTAAGCGTCGAGGTCCTGCTTGCTGCCGTAATAACTCTTGCGGGCCGTATTCTGGAACGACGCGTAGGCGTTGAAACGGTTGCGGCGGTCGGCCGACGAGATGTCGAACGAAAGGCTTCCGCCGTCGATGGCATGGTCGGTCTGTTCGGCCACCATCGCCTCATGGGGCGGCCGGTCCAGCTGGTCGCCGCCGCGGCGGTATTCGTTGATGTGGTGGTACTGCGCCGTGATGCGTGAATAGGCGCCCGTGCGGAAGAATGACCGCATGCCGACCGACTGGCTGTTGATGACGGGCAGTTCGGTAAATCCGTCGCCGTCATGGTCATACCCCGAACGGTGGCGGCTCTGTCCGAAGACGCAAAGCCCCGCACGGCCGCTCTCGGTCACGAGCGACGCATTGAGCATCGTGTTGTTGTCGTACGAGTTGCTGCCGCCGAGCGAAGTCAGCGTATGCGCCAATTGCGCCGAATTGCGCGAAGGTTCCTTGGTGATGACGTTGATCGTGCCGCCGATGGCCGACGAACCGTACAGCGCCGAACCGCCGCCGCGCAGCACCTCGACCCGCTCGATCATATTGGCCGGGATCTGCTCCAGTCCGTAAACGCCCGTCAGGGCCGAGAATACAGGATGCGAATCGACGAGAATCTGCGAATAATGGCCGTCAAGCCCGTTGATGCGCACCTGCGTAAAGCCGCAGTTCTGGCAGTCGTCCTCGACCCGCACGCCGGGCTGGAACGAAAGCCCCTGCGCCAGGCACGAAGCGTTCGTCTTCTCGAACAGCGCGGCGTCCAGTACGCTCACCAGCGCAGGCGCTTCGCGCCGCAGCGTGGCCGAGCGACTGGCCGAAACGACCACTTCGTCCATCGAAATACCGCTCTGCACCACTTCGAAATTCAGTTCGAGGGTCTGCCCGCGTTTGAGGGTCACCTTCTTCTCCTGCATGGCGTAACCCAATGCGCGGACTTCGAGCGTCAGCTCGCCTTCGGGCAGGTTTTTCAGGAAATAGTGCCCCGACGCATCGGTCGTGGTGCCGTATGCCGTGCCCGTCACGGCAACGGTCGCATAGGGAAGATGTTCATGGGTTTCACGGTCCACGACGTGACCGAAAAGATTGGCGTCGGTACTCTTCTTCGGCGCCTCCACGGCCGACGACACACCGACAGACAGGCACATAAAGAGCGCCGTCAAAATATATTTTTTCATTGCTTATCGGATAGAATGATATACGTAACCCGCCGGGCCGCATGCGCCCGGCAAAAAAAACAAAAAATAAAGAATTGCGGGTTACGCCGCAGGAGGTGCGCGCAGCAAGACGCCCGGAACCGGCATACAGCGCCTGCACTGCGTGGCTTGGGGCAGCAGGACGGCCAGCATCTCGAAATAGAACGAGTGTACGGACGGCGCCGCGTCGAGGTAAGGGAAGAAATAGAAATCGTCGATGATACACCGGTCGACCATGATCTGGTGCGCGCCGTTGTCGGGCAGCAGGTCGCCGCAGTGTGCGGCGAAGTGCGCATGGTCCTCATTGTAGATGTGAACCTTGTGTCCTGCGTACGCTGCGAGCAGAATCAGCAGCAACAGGCCGGCGTATATCCGTTTGGGAGCGTTGCGTATCATCTTTCGGCAGACAAAGGTAGCACAAAAAAAGGACCGTACAAAACGGTCCTGCAAAAATACCCAGAAATGGGGATGTATGTCGTGTCCCGCACCCGGCCGGGGAGCGGACGATGCGGCGCCGCTGCCCTGCGGTGTGAGGCGCCTAGATGCTGATGTCGAGGATCTCGAAGTGGATCGTCCCGGCGGGAACCTCCACGTCGACCCGGTCGCCCTTCTTGTGGCCCAGCAGCGCTTTGGCGATCGGCGTACCGATTGCCAGCTTACCTTCGCGCAGGTTGGCTTCGTGTTCGGCGACGATGGTGTAGGCCATCTCTTTCTTGGTGCTGTGATTCAGCAGCAACACTTTGCTCAGAATCTGCACCTTGCTCTTGTCGATTTTCGACTCGTCGATCACCCGTGCGTTGGCAAGCGAATCCTCCAGTTTGGCGATACGCATCTCCAGCATACCCTGCGCCTCGCGGGCAGCGTCATACTCTGCGTTCTCCGAAAGGTCACCCTTGTCGCGCGCTTCGGCGATAGCCGCCGAGATCGACGGACGCTCGACGGAACGCATGTGGTCGAGTTCGTCCCTGAGTTTCTTGTAACCCTCCGCTGTCAGATAAATAATCTCTTTTGCCATAATTTAATGTGAGTCCGACGAATTCAGTTTCATAACACCATGAAAGATTTCAAATGCCGGACCCCGTCGAACTCACTTTAGGCATCCGAAGATGCCCGCTCCGCATTTAAAACCTTCCCGAATCCTCCTCCGAAAAGGAGGATCTCCAAATTAAACAACGTAAAAAAATAAGAATCCTGACCAATAGAGGCCAGAACCCTGTTTTCATTGTATACAGCAAAGATAGAAAGTAAATTCCGAATTTCCAAATATTTTTTCAACCTGCATGGCACGGAGTATGCCCCCTCGCACGGGTTATGTATCTGTTACTTGCAATTCATCTCGCGTGGACGCTCGGGGCGGTTCCGGTCGTCACCCGCCAGAAACGCGTGCCCGCTTCGGCGGCGGCATGGCTGGCGCTGATCCTGCTGCTTCCCGTGGCCGGCACGCTGCTCTATGTGCTGGCGGGTTACCGCCCGCACTTCCCGGCGGCGGAACGCCGCGCATGTCACGGCGACCATCTGGGACAGATCATCACACGGGGCTGCGGCACCCGCATCACACAGCGCAACAGCGTCGAACTGCTTCACAACGGCAACAACGCTTTCACGGCGCTGATCGCCTCGCTCCAGCGGGCCGTGCGGTCTATCCATATGGAATACTACATCATCCGCGACGACCGCATCGGCCGCACCATCGCCGAAATCCTGATCCGCAAAGCCCGCGCAGGACTCGAAGTGCGCGTCATCTACGACGCCGTCGGCTCGTGGCGGCTGAGCCGTACGATGCTGCGCCGCATGCACCAGGCGGGCGTCGAAACGGCGGCTTTCGAGCCGGTCCGCTTCCCGTGGTTCACCACGCGCGTCACCCGCCGTAACCACCGCAAAATAGTCGTTACGGACGGAAAGGTCGCCTACCTGGGTGGCATAAATATTGCGAAATACTACCTCGACGGAGATTACATGGGCAAGTGGCGCGACGAACACCTTCGCATCGAGGGCGACGCCGTGGCCGACCTGCAGAAGCTCTTCATCGCCGATTGGGCGCGCGTACGCGGCGAGTGTCTCGACAGCCGCCGCCACATCGCGCCGCACGACATCCGGCAGCGGCTGCCGATCCAGCTCGCGTGGGCCGAAGAGGGCCCCTCGCGGCTGACCATCGCCGAAGCGTTCGCCGCGGCTATCGTCCGGGCGCAGCGCAGGGTGCGCATATCCTCACCCTACTTCTTGCCGCCCGCCATACTGCTCGACGCCCTGCGGCTGGCGGCCCGGGGCGGCGTGAGGGTGCAGGTGATGATCCCGACGTGCAGCGACTCGCCGTTCACGGACCTGATATCCGATTCCTACGTCGGGGACCTGCTCGACGCCGGAGTCGAACTCTATCGCTACGACAACGGCTTCCTGCACGCCAAACTGCTGATCGTGGACGACGACACGGCCTCGGTCGGAACCGCTAATATGGATTACC
>CAKVKI010000283.1 GCA_934754975.1 uncultured Alistipes sp.
TCCTCCGGCCGGCCCGTTCCGGGCTTTTCTTCCTGTTTTTCGGCTCCCGTTCCGGCTTCCGCTTTAGGTTGTCCCCACCGCGTTTCTGTGCCGGGGGCCTCCTGTTTCTTTGCTCCCGTTTCGGCTTCCGCGTCAGGCTGTCCCCGCCGCGTTTCCGTTTCGGGGGCCTCCTGTTTTTTGCTGCGACTCTGGCTCCTCCGTCAGATCGTTCCCAGTTGTGTTTCCGGGCCGGCCTTTCGTTGCCCCGTCCTGTCGGCTGCGTGAACGAAACCCGTCTCGGATTTTTGCAGGGAGCGTCTTACGGCCCGCAAATGCCGGCCGCCGCTATCGGATCGAATTCATCCGGATGCTCGCCTTGACCAGCGCGATCGCGCGGATGCGGCTGAGCGCCACCTCTTTGTCGGCGTGGTGGGGGTTCTGGCTCACGAGTTTGACGTAGCCTTCGCGGTCGGATTTCTGGATGTACTTGACGGTGACGTACTCCTCGCCGTCGATGTCGATCGACAGCAGGTACATGTCGCCCCAGAAAATGTCCTCGATGTCGCCCAGTTGTTTGTAAAGCACGATGTCGCCGCTCTTGAGCAGCGGATACATCGAGTCGCCTACTATATATATTGCGCCGTCGCATTTGGGAAGGTTCGGGATGTGGATGAAGTTTACGGGTTTGGCCTGCGCCCGGTCCGTGAACAGCGGCACGAGTCCCGCTGTCCCCTCGATCGAGTAGAGCGGCACGCTCTGCAGCGGCAGCGAATTGTCCGTGCGGAGCCTGTAAGCCGTCAGGTCGGGTTCGGCGTTGAACATATTGCCTTTGCCGCCCTCCAGCCATTCGGGATTGACGTTCAATTCCTGAACTAATATGTTGCGGTTCCGCGACGAGAGTCCGGCCTTTCCCGTTTCGATCATCGAAAGGGCCGCTTTGCCTATGCCAAGCCGCTGAGCTAATTGCTCTTGCGTCATGCCCAGCTGTTTCCGTATCAATTTTACCCGCTCGTTCATAACTTTTAATCGGAAAATTTTATATTAAAAAATTGTACTTTTTGATTGTAAATTCAAGTTTTGAACTTATATTTGTGCTACAAAGTTAAACAATTTATTTACGCATGCAAATTATTTTGCAAAAATCCTGCTAATTATCAACTATGTATTCGGTTTTACCTGAACTTTACCAAGAGGTGGCGGCGCGCTTGTCGGATGCCATCGACGGGGAAAACTACTTCTCGGGATCGCTCGCATTTCGTTTCGGCGATACGGACTGCCGTTTTACGGCGTCGGTCATCGTCTACCGGACCCGGCTCTCGCAGCCCGAAGGCGACGCGGAGCCTGTCTCGGACCTCGTGCCCGTATGGTGGGAGTTCCACACCTTCTCTGCGGAGGGGGAGGAGCTGAACGACTTCGATTTTTCCGAGATGAAGCGTTGCATCTGATCCCTGCCGGCGACACGCCCTGCCCCCGGCGTCCGGAGTTCCCCGATTTCGTCGGGCCGCTCCGCAGCCGCAGGGCGTGCATCATCCGTTTTTCCACCTCGTTCGTTCCGGCATCTCCCATCCCGGGTGCGGCGCAGCCCGCCGGAACGATCTCTTCTCAGAACCTCCCGCCGCGGCGCCGCGCATGGGTTCAAAAATTCAACTAATGGTTTTAAAATCCAAGTTACCCTCTGCGGAAGCCGATTCCGCAGAGGTTTTTGTTCCGGCCGGGATTCTCGCGCCGGACTATCCTGCGAATCCTCTCGCCGGCGAATTTTTGCTCCGCGAATCACTTTCCGGCGATCCGCTTTTCGGTGCATCCTTTTCCGGTGAACCTCTTCCCGGCTCCGATGTTTTGGCTTCCGGTGCTTGCGGCTCCGGTTCGTCCGGTTCCGCCCCGTCTGATTCCGTGCTTCACGCTTCCGTTCCTTCTGCTTCTGCACTGTCCGCTTCTGTTCCTCCTGCTTCTGCTCTGTCTGCTTCCGTGCTTCCCGCTTCCGCTCCTTCTGCTTCCGCTCTCCCGGCTTCACTTTCCTCATTTTCCGGTTGCGACCCCGCGGTTCCCGGTTCGGCCGCCCTCCCTTCGTTCGGGCAGTTCGCCCTGGGGGTCTATCCCTTTCTGGAGTTGCAGCCTTTTCACCGGGCCTATTACCGCGTACTCGAAGCTTTCGCCGCAGGTCGTGTCCGGCGGCTGATCGTCACCATGCCGCCCCAGCACGGCAAAAGCGTCGGCGCCACGACCCTGCTCCCGGCCTATGTGCTGGGGCTGGATCCCGATCAGCGTGTGGCGATCGCCTCCTATTCCGGGGCGCTGGCTTCGAAATTCAACCGCCGTGTCCAGCGTATCATCGAGTCGCGCGAATACGCCGCTTTCTTCCCTGCTACGACCATCAAACAGGGTTCCAAGCCGCCCAGCTATATCCGCACGGCCGACGAAGTCGAGATCATCGGCTGCCGGGGCGGCCTGCTTTCGGTGGGCCGCGAAGGTTCGCTCACGGGCAACCGCGTCGATTGTTTTATCCTCGACGACCTCTACAAGGACGCACTCGAAGCCAACTCGCCGCTCATCCGCGCCAACTGCTGGGAGTGGTATACGTCGGTGGTCCGTACCCGCATGCACAACGCCTCGCGCGAACTGATCGTCTTTACCCGCTGGCACGAAGAGGACCTGATCGGTACGCTCACGGCCCGCGAGCCGGTCGTGGAGCTGACGGAGTGGGCGCAGCTCGACGGCCTGCCCGCCGATACGTGGCTGCATCTGAACTTCGAAGCGCTCAAATCCTCGCCGCCGACCGGAATCGACCCGCGCATGCCGGGTGCGGCGCTGTGGGAGCAGCAGCAGGGCCGCGCCCTGCTCGAAGCCAAGCGGCGGCTCGATCCGCTGCAGTTCGAAAGCATGTATCAGGGGCATCCCTCCTCGCGCGAGGGACTTTTGTACGGACTGAACTTCGCCGAATATGACGACCTGCCGCACGAGATCGTCCGCCGCGGCAACTATACCGACACGGCCGATACGGGCGACGATTACCTCTGTTCGCTCTCGTACGCGGTCGATGCCGACGGGGGGATCTATATCACCGACGCCGTCTATACGCGTGAACCGATGGAGGTCTCCGAACCGCTGGTCGCCGAGATGCTGCTGCGCTCCGACACGCGGCAGGCGGCTGTCGAGAGCAACAACGGCGGCCGCGGTTTTGCCCGCGCCGTGCAATCGCTGGCGCCCGGCGTGCGCATCGAATGGTTCCATCAGGGCGGTAACAAGGAGGCCCGCATCCTCTCCAATTCAGCCACTGCGCTTCACCTCGTACGGTGGCCGCGGGGCTGGAATTTCCGCTGGCCCGAACTCTACGCCCACCTGACCACCTACCGCCGCCGTTTCCGTGCCAACCGCTGGCACGATGCCGCCGATGTGGTGACGGGCATCGTCGAACGCGAAGCCGCCGGCCGCAGCCGGGGCCGCGTGCGGGGCGTGCGGTTCCTGTAGGCTTGGATCAGGTTTTGCGGCCTAAAAGTAGTATTTGAAACCGACTGTCGGGCTGATTCCGAGCTGGAAAGAGACCCCGTTCACACCCGTTCCCGAATACGACAGGTAGCTGTAGTCCAATGTCAGGAGGCTGATTGACAATCCGATATGGGCCGAGGGCCTGATTTCGAACGCTCCGAGCGACAATCCTGCATCGAAGCCGTATCCGCTGGTCCCGTCCGTCGATGCGAATGCGAATCCCACGGCCAGCTGCGGCGTGTAGTAGAAG
>CAKVKI010000284.1 GCA_934754975.1 uncultured Alistipes sp.
GGTGAATCCGGCCTCTTTGGCCTTGGTCAGATCGCGCAGTATATTCTCCTTGCTGTTGGCGAAATCGGGAAAGTTGGCGGCGGCATCGACCCAGATGAACCGGGGTTTCTCCACTCCCGGCTCCGGATCGGGATCCGGGTCGGGATCGGGCCACTCCCATTCGGGCTCCTTCGAATCCGAGCCGCACGAAACAGCCCCGTATCCCAGCGTCAGCACGACCAGGGCCATCGCAAACCATTTGATATTCTTTTTCATCTTCAAAATTGTGTTTGATTTAGGACCTGCATCCCCGGTCAGAGGGATGCAGGCAAAAGGATGTTACTTGTCGATACAGTCGAATTCCCAAGCGACCAGCGCATTGGTATTGGCGTCCGTATAGTAGAGATTCATCTTGTATCCGTCGGCCGATGCCGTCATCAGCACATCGCTGGCCGCATTGACCACCGCTCCGGCGGGTTTATATTCACCCGACACAAAGACCTTCGACGGCGACGTGTCGCACGCACCCGTCAACTGATCCGGCGTCGTCACGTCGAACATATACGCTTTGAACTCTCCGTAAGTAAAGTGTGCGCCCGTATAAATAGCTGCATATTTGGCGTTATTGAATGTGCAGACATCCACACAGTTGTAGTTGGAGTTGGCGCCCCATGTCGCAGTAGCGATCTTGTGGGTTACAGCTCCCGTCGCATCGACACGATACAGCGCATTGGCACTGTAATAGGCAAGGAAGTACGGATCGTCGGGATTAGTCGAATAGGCCTCCACGTCGGCGTGGCCGTTGCCGTTCCAGCCGCCGGTCGCCCCCGTAACGGAGATCATCTGCGGCTTGGCCGGAACACCTCCGGTAATTACCCAGCGGAGGAACTTGCAAACCGCACCGTTCCATGTATAGATCACGGCCGTAACGATTGCATCGCCCTTCACATTGCCCTGAACCGAAATGTGCTTGCCCATCGAAGCGCCCGTGGCATTCGTGTAAGAGAGCAGCTCTGTCGGCATTTCGTCTGTCGATGCCGCCGCATAAACCTTGAATTCGGCATTGGGGTTGGCCAGGTTCGCATAGAGGATGTTTCCCGCGTCGTCCGAGGTCATACCGCCGTCGGCCGTCACGCCCTTCATATCGTGTGCGCCCAGGAAATCACCCGTCGCACGGTTGAACAGGAACTTGTCCGCACCGGTCGAAAGTACGAGCTTGTTGCCCGACGCCGCCAGCGAATAAATCTTACCGCCGGCATTGACGATACCGAGCTTGTCGAGCGATACGTTCTGCCAAACCTCCGTCTCGCTGCCTACGCGCCAGCCGTACTTGATCTTAGGCGGAATCTCCTTGCTCACCGTGTAAACCCGCTTGGTCACGCCGTCATGTGCCGTAACCGTAAACTTCACGCCCTCGCCTTCGTAATTGGCCGCAACGGCGGGATCGGGCGAGATCGTGGCGTGGGGAGAAAGAATCACCTGCGCCGTCACCGACGAAAGGTCATCGACCGTAATGAGCGAAATCGTGTTCCGGTCGTTATCGATCACACCCTGAATAGCAGGTTCGTCGGTGGCGAAAGAGATGATCTCGCATTTATCCGACTTCTTGATATTGCCCGTCACGCAGAAATCGCGCTTCGAGCCGTCGACACGCGTCAGCGTAAACCAATTCTCCTTCGTCAGATCCAACGTTCCGAGCATTGGCGTGATGAAACAGTTGTCATCCAGATTAGCCGTGACGCGCATCTGGGTAATCGAAGTCGTATTCGACGAATTTTCGGGATAATAGTAAGGAATATCGATCACGATACGCTCCTGTCCCTCAGTCACCGCTGCGGTGAATTTTGCCAGCGGGTCGTTTTTATACTCCCCGGTAGCGAACTGCGCCGAGATGGTGTTCAGCCCCTGATCCACAACCGACGGGGTCAATTCATCCGGCTCATGGCAGCCGCCTAAGCCGAGCAGAGCCGCCAATGCAAATAATTTAATGCTATTTTTCATGGTTTCGGTTTCTTTTAGAGATTATAACCACTCAGGGAACTGCTTGACGGCCGAATTGTTGCTCAGTTCGGTCTCAGGCAGCGGAATACGGTAAAGCTTCTCTTCGAAAAGGCGGTCCTTACGGTCGCAATCGACGTAGGTGTAGATAAACTCCGCCCCCTGCTTTTCGATCTTGAGCCCGTGTACGCGGCTGTTCCTACCGGAATAAGCCGTATGCGCAAGTTTCCAGCGACGCATATCCCAATAATGATGTCCTTCGCAGTAGAGTTCGATCTTACGTTCCTGCCGGATTGCCGCCATCAGCGCCTCGCCGGACTTATTGGAATAAGGCAGTCCTACGCGCTCCCGAATCTGGCGCAGGTCGTCGTTCGCACCGTCTGCGCCCAGCATGTAGCATGCTTCGGCATGATTCAGAATGACTTCAGCCAGACGAATGGCAATCCAAGGCTGCGTACAAGCTTTCGAATAATCGGTATAGCCTTCGTTCAGCATCTTGCGCAGGTAATACCCCGTCGTCGTACGCCCATTGAGCGCCGAACCGTCATCGTAAACGGCATAGCCGTCTTTACCGCTTACATAAGGTTCAAGAGTACGACCTTTCCATTCGCAGCCGTTGTAAAGTACGGAAGCATGGAAACGGGGTTCCAACTGGGCATAAGGCGGCGTATCGGTCGTACCGGTCGTCGTATTGTGCCACGGCGTCCAGTCGGGATAACCGCCCGTCGTCGCCAGTTCGTACGACTCGACCATCTCCTGCGTCGGAGTGGCCCGGCCGCCCATGGTCGTATTATCGCCGCCCGGCATAAAGAGTTTGTCCCAGCTGTGATTCGGGCCGCCGACCAGATAGTTGTATTCCAGAATCGACTCCGTATTACCGTCGCTCATCGAAGTAAACGCCTTGGCGTAATCGGCAGCCGTTTTACCCGGCATCAGCACATAACCGAGCTTGAAAACTTCCTCAGCCGCAGTTTTGGCAGACTGCCAGCGTTTGGCATAGAGCATCGCACGCGACAGCATTGCATAAGCGGCACCGGAAGTAATGCGTCCCGCCTCATTGTCCCATTTGGACGGAAGGGTCTTGGCGGCATAGGAAAGGTCTCCTTCGACCATATTCCATCCCTCCTCTTCGGTCGAGAGGGCCTTGTTTTCGGTAATCGCCAGCAAGTCCTCATCATAAAGGATCACCTGCGGGGTGCGCTTAAGCAATTGGAAATAAAGATAACCGCGGAAGAAACGGGCTTCAGCCTCGAAACGCTTGTAAGTATCGCCGTCGAAATTACTTCCGTATTTTTTCAGTCCGTAAAGGAACTCATTGACACGACGGATACGGGTATAGGCATCATCCCATGCTCCGAAATGGAAAGCTGCCGTAGTAGCGGCAAGTCCGCCTTCGGCGAAAGCGATGATATTGGCAAAGCCCACGTTCGTGCCGGGTGTGGGAGATCCGAACTTCAGCGTCTCGGTCAGACCGTCCGTCAGGCCGACCTGACTGTCGCCGGTCTCAAAACTCCCGTACCGGGAAATATAAGGGTAGAACCCATTAATGTACTGGGTTACATAATTGACGTCGCTCCATACGATCTTTTCCGACACTTTGTTGGTCGGACTCATGTCGAGCCAATCGTTACAGCCCGTCATGGCGACCGTCGCAGCCAGCAAAACGATATTTATGATTTTCTTTTTCATGATTTTGAATTTTGTCGGTTAGAACGAAACTTCGAGACCGCCCACAAC
>CAKVKI010000285.1 GCA_934754975.1 uncultured Alistipes sp.
TAGCTCTGTCGCGCTCACACCAGACTCCCGAGACGGCGGAGCATGTCGCCCGCCTGCGCGAATCGTATCCCGACCTGGAGATCGTCGAGCAGGGCAGTTCCTACAAATTCTGCCTGCTGGCCGAAGGAAAGGTCGATTATTATGTCCGCACGACGCATACCTACGAGTGGGACACCGCCGCGGGCGAACTGATCCTTGCCGAAGCGGGCGGCCGGACCCGCACGCTGCCCGACGACGGGGTGCTGCTCTACAACGAGGAGGACCTGCGCAACCCGTGGTTCGTCTGCCGGTCGAAATACTGCAAGATTTAACGGCGGCGGCCTGCGGATCGTTCCTGCCGCGGTCGCATTACGCCGCCTGCGCCGCGCCCAGGAATCCCATGACGCTGAATAGCACGATCACCGCCACCAGTACGATGGAGAGCGCCGTGACGTATCTTTTCCCGGATTTATGCCAGAAGGCGAGGATGCCCGCGAAGAGGGCGGTGTATAAAACGGCTTCGGGGATTCCGCCCAGATGATACTGCACGGGCAGGATCGTGTAGATGTAGCCGTCGAACGAGCCGGGCGTGGGACCTATGGTCGAGACGAAACTCAGACCCAGAATCAGCCACGCCAGCTTTAGGAATCCGTTTTTGCCGTACAGGAAGCCGCGCACGGGCAGCAGCGCCAGCGCGATCAGCGCTCCCCGGAAAATCTGCAGTCCGGGGCCTAGCGCGACCCACGGCGAGCTTACGGGCCGCATCAGCAGGGCCAGCGACTCGGACGAGAAGTGGGTTTTGTAATCGAGGAAAAAGAGGGCGAAAATGCCGGCGGTGAAGTAGGCGATCACATGTGCCGAGCATATGCGCCAGACGAATGTCTTCGGGGGTTCGGGTTGTCGGATCATAATCGGCGGGTTTACAGGGGTTTCAGCTCGTTCGCATCCGGTTCGTAAAGGCTTATTGCAAATCTAGTCATAATTCGCAGAAATGCAAAATATTTTCCGGAAATGCAAACGCCCCGGGAACCGATCGGTTCCCGGGGCGTTATGTCGCTGCTGCGGGCCTATTTCCCGTGCCCGGCGTCTTCGATGTCGCAGGCCGAGCAGTTGCCCGCGCAGCCCGCAGGCGTATTGCCGGAGCAGTCGGCGCCGCCGTCCGCTTCGCGTGTTTCGTGTACAGCGCACTTGATGCCCAGCCGCTGCATGTTCCGGTTGGTCGAGATCTCGGAGTCGATATGATGTCCTTTGATCATCAGCGTCAGCGACATGCCCACGACGAAAAGGGCCACGGCCCCCAGGGCGAAAAGAAAAATGATTAACCAGGTCGGCATATTATTAAGGTATTTTTACGTCCCGAAATTTTGGCTTTCGGTCACAAATGTATACATTTGTAGGATAAATTGCAAAAACGCTGCCCTGTTTTCGGCGGCGGACGGAAAAAGACAACAGACGCAGTACTATGAAAATCGTAATAGCGGGAGCGGGAGAGATGGGAAGCCACCTGGCTAAGATGCTGAGCGGCAACGGTCACGACATCACCATCATCGACAGCGACCAGAAACTGCTTTCCGACGTGGGAAGCCTGGCCGACGTGATTACCGTCGAGGGGGATTCGACGACTTTCGCCGTGCTCCGCAAAGCTTCGGTGCGCAAGTGCGACCTTTTCATCGCCGTGAACCACGAGGAGAACGACAACGTCGTGGCGGCGATGCTGGCCAAGAAGCTGGGCGCCCGGAAGTCCATCGCCCGCATCGACAACAACGAATACCTCGAACCCAACAATAAGGAGATGTTCATCGACATGGGCATCGACTACCTGTTTTACCCCGAGAAGGTCGCGGCCCGCGAGGTCATCAACCTGCTGGGGCATACCTCGACCACGGAGTACGTCGATTTTTCGAGCGGCAAGCTCTCGCTGGTGGTATTCCGCCTGGAACCGGCCTCGCCGCTGGTGGGCAAACAGATCGAAGGCTTCGACGACGACGAAACGCCGCTGAGTTACCGCACGGTGGCTATCACGCGGAGCGGCGAGACGATCATCCCCCGGCAGGGCGAGATCTTCACCGAGGGCGACGTGATTTACGTCATCGCGCGCCAGGATGCCGTGAAGCAGGTTATGGAGTTCTCCGGCCAGTCGAATATCGAGATCAAGAACATGATGATCCTCGGCGGTTCGCGCATCGGCATCCGCATCGCCACCGAACTGCAGGAAGAGGTGAACATCAAACTGGTCGATTACAACGCCGAGAAGGCTTACCGGCTGGCGGAGCTGCTCGACAAGACGCTGATAATTAACGAGGACGGCCGCAATACCGAGGCCATGATGGAGGAGGGGCTCGCCAATATGGACGCCTTCGTGGCCGTCACGGGCCGCAGCGAGACCAACATCCTCGCGGCGATGCTCGCCAAGCGCATGGGCGTCAAGAAGGTGATCGCCGAAGTCGAGAACCTCAATTACATCAACCTCGCCGAGTCGATCGGCATCGACACGATCATCAACAAGAAGCTGGTGACGGCGTCGAACATTTTCCGCTTCACGATGTCCACCGACGTGCAGGCCATCAAGTGCCTGACGGGCAGCGACGCCGAGGTGCTGGAGTTTATCGTCAAGCCCAACGCCCCGGCCGTCAAGACCCGGATCAAGGACCTGGGACTGCCCGAAGATACGATCATCGGCGGCATCGTGCGCGGCGACAAGGTGTTCATCGCCGTGGACAATATGGAAATCAACCCCTACGACCGCGTGGTAGTTTTCGCCATGCCTGCGTCCGTGGGCAAAGTAGGATACTTTTTTAACTGACGGCGGGTGCTGCAAGGCCCGGCGCACGGCGCGGGGCAGCGCACGCCGCCGGAAAACGAAACCGAGCAGATACGTGTCATTCAGAAGCATATTACTCAAAGCCTGGTTCTCGCAGCGCGAGCGGGCTATCGACCGTTTCCGGCGCCGGCCGGCCGAGACGCAGGAACGAGTCTTCAGGCAGCTGCTGCGCCGCGGCCGGCGGACCGAATTCGGGTGGCGTTACGACCTGGGGCACGTCCGTACGGTCGAACAGTTCCAGACGATGGTCGAAACGTTCGATTACGAGACGTTCAAGCCCTATATCGAAAAGATGCTGGCCGGAGAGAAAAACGTCACTGCGCCGGGCCGTGTGAAGCTCTTCGCCCGTTCGTCGGGCACCACCTCGGACCGGAGCAAATACATCCCGGTCACGGAAGAGTCGCTCTGGTGGAATCATACGCTGGGCATGCGCGACGTGGCGACGGTCTTTTCGGGCAACAATCCGAAGACCAAGGTTTTCGACGGCAAGACGCTGACCCTGGGCGGGTCGTACAGCCGCGAAGGGCGGAATCTGGTGGGCGACCTGTCGGCCATACTGATACACGAGACGACGTTCTGGAGCGGCTGGTTCCGTGCGCCGCGCGTGGCTACGGCGACCATCCCCGATTTCGACCGCAAGGTCGAAGCGATCTGCCGCGAGTGCGTCGGCGAAAATATCACGGCTTTTGCGGGCGTACCGTCGTGGAACCTGGCGATGATGCGCCGCGTATTGGAATATACGGGCAGGCAGAACCTGCTCGAAGTGTGGCCCAACCTCTGCATGTTCGCCCACGGGGGTGTGGAATTCGGGCCTTACCGCCGTTCGTTCGAGGCGCTGATACCCTCGGAGCAGATGCAGTACATGGAGACCTACAACGCTTCGGAAGGCTTCTTTGCGCTGGCCGACGA
>CAKVKI010000286.1 GCA_934754975.1 uncultured Alistipes sp.
CATCGGGATAAATGAAGGGGCGGGTGTCGCCCAACTTCTTCATATTCAGATAACTCTCGTAGAGATTGATGCCGTTGGCCGATTTCGTGGCCAGCGAGAAGGCGATTACCGACGGATGGCGTTTCGAAGTGTGGTAGCTGTCCTCGGTCCGTTCGATATAGGCGCCCTGCCATGCGGGATCGTTCGACGGATTGCCCCCTATGCGGCGCGATTCGCCGCTGCTGCGGGTGTCGATCGGGGCCTGCGGGATCACATACATGCCCATCGTGTCGCAAACCGCATACAAGGCCGGCGACACGGGACCCGGCAGGAGCCTGAGGGTGTTGAATCCCTGTTCGCGGAGTCCTGCGATTTTTTCCGCCGTGAACTGGGGCGGAACTTCGCGTATGCGGAGCGCAACGGGACTTCCGTTTACAGCCAATTGTCCGTTGCACAGTCCGACGGTACGAAATCCCAGCGGAAGTTCGATATATTCCATATATCGGCCCTCGTGCTGGGTCTTCACGCGCAGGGTGTATTGCGTCGGTCGTCCGGGGTTCCACAACATGCTGTCCGGAATCCGGGCCAGAAACCGCACAGTGTCTTCGCGGCGCATGTCGAGCGTGACGTCCTTATATCCGATGGCGGCGTTGGAGCCTTCCGGAGTGAGCAGCTGGTAATGAATGCGCGAAGTGCGCGGATTGAGGGACTCGGTTTTAACGATGAGGGCGACTTCCGCCATGACTTTGTCGCTCTCCTCGCTGCTGCGCCACGACTTGGTCTGCACGTCGCGTACGCGCAGCGTGGGCTGGCTCATGATCCATGCGGGGCCGATTGCCGGAGCCGGATTGCTCTTCCAGCTTTCGAGAAGCGCCACCTGCGACGGTGTGCTGATTACGATCTCCAGCATATTTTGTCCCTCTTGTACATGGCGCGTGAGGTTGAATTCCCCGGGGACGCTGCAGTCGCTGTCGTAGGCTACGGCTTTGCCGTTTACGCGTACTTCGTAATCGGCCGAAGCCCATCCCAAGTGAAAGAACACTTGCCTGTTGGCCCATGCGAACGGTACGGTGAATGCCGCCGAAAAAATGTTGTCCTTCTGCGACCAGTCGCCCAGCCGGGTGAAATAGCGGGTGTCGCCCTCTGCTGCAGCCGTCGCTTCCTGCGCCGTGGGGTAGGCGATCAGTTCGCCGCGGGGAAGTTCGCGGCCGTAGGTCGGAATATACTCCTGCGCCGCCAGCGTGCAGCACGAGAAAAACGCTATGATCGAAAGAATACTCCTCATATATTCACTTTTTTAACCTTGATTTTCGCTGCCCCGGCAGAACGAGTTTACCTGCCCTGCTCCCGCTTAACGAAAATGTTCGTATATTTGTGCAGGTAAAGATAGTAAATTTTCCGGAACTAAAGATGTCAGAACTTCCCAAACTCAATTTTCCTGCCATTCGGCTGCGTGCCCGCCGCCGCGAAGGGCAGGTCGAAGTGTGGGACGACCTGCGGGGTATCTACCTCGTCCTGACGCCTGAGGAGTGGGTGCGGCGTCATCTGATCGCCTACCTCGTGTCGCATTGCGGGGTGTTGCCCAAACGCATCGTGCAGGAGTATGCCGTGCCGGTCAACGGACAGCCGCAGCGCGCCGACGTCGTTGTGGTCGGCGACGGCGCCGAACCGCTGGTGCTGGCCGAATGCAAAGCCCCGGAGATACGGATCGACGAACGGACCCTTTCGCAGGCCGTGCGTTACAATTCGGTGCTGGGGGCGCGCTTCGTCATCCTGACCAACGGCCGGAGACACTATTGCTGCGAATATCGCGACGGCCGGTATGTCCAGCTGGCGGGATTCCCGGACTTCGCGGCTTTATAGATTCTTGAAATTGGCGTCGATATAACGCTGAAAGCTCTCCTTGTAATTCTCCCCGATGGGTACGTACTCCGTGTCGCTCAGAAATACGCGGCCGCGGACGTAGCCTTTGATGCAGCGCAGATTCACGATGTAGGAACGGTGTACGCGCATGAACAGCTCCGCGGGGAGCGCCGTTTCCATGTTCTTGAGCCGGAACAGGGTGGTGATCGTCGAACCGTCGGCCAGGTGCATGCGCACGTATTCGCCTTCGCTTTCCAGATAAACGATGTCGCTGATCTTCACCAGCGATACCTTGTAATCCGCTTTCACCGAGATATACTCCTTGTCTTTGGGCAGCGCTTCCGGAACCGGTTCCGATGCGTCGGCCGGACGCTGGTTGTGGCGCAGCTCGTAGAGCGAATTTGCCTTGCCCGCCGAACGGCTGAAGTCGGCGAAACTGAACGGTTTGAGCAGGTAATCCACCGCATCGAGCTTGAATCCTTCGACGGCGTATTCCGAGTAGGCGGTGGTGAAGATCACCATCGGCCTTTCGACCAGCGAACGGACGAACTCCACGCCGCTCAGGTCGGGCATGTTGATATCGACGAAGATCAGGTCGGCATGCTGTCCCGCGAGAAACTGCTGGGCTTCGAGTGCGTTGTTGCACAAAGCGGTAAGTTCCAGGTAAGGAATCTTCCGGATGTAGCTTTCTATCTGACGCAGAGCCAGCGGCTCGTCGTCAATGGCGATACACTTAAGCATTGAGGGTCGGTATTACGAGTTTTACGGTGTATGTCGTGGGATTTTCTTCTATGTCGAGCGAATAGTTCCGGGGGCCGTAGATCAGTTCGAGACGTTTGCGGACATTGTCCAGCCCGATTCCGGCGCTGTGTCTTTCGTCTTGCTGCGTGTGGCGGCTGTTGCTGATCGTACCGGTGACTTTGCCGTCGGCGTAATCGACGTGCATGTGGATAAACGACGGGTTGTTGTAGCTCACGCCGTGTTTGAACGCATTCTCCACGAAGACGATCAGCAGCAGCGGCGGAATGGAGACCTGCGTCGGCAGGTCGTGCGGATACTCCACCTGAATGTCCACGTCGTTGGTGTAGCGGATGCGCATCAGTCCGATGTAGTTCTGGATGAACTGTATGTCTTTGTTGAGCGAGATGATTTCGCGCCCCGAATCGTAGAGTACGTAACGCATCATCTTCGAAAGTTCGATCACGGCGTTTTTGGCGTATTCCGTGTCGATGTCGATCAGCGCATGGATGTTGTTGAGCGTGTTCATGAAGAAGTGGGGATTGATCTGGTACTTCAGATAATCCATTTCCGCCTGCAGGTTCTGCTGTTTCAGCTCCTCCATCTGCTGTTCGTCGCGTATCGACTGGTACATGAGCTTGATGCCCGTATTGGCGCCTGACATGAAAAATCCCAGAATCACGTTCCAATACATTTCCAGATCGGTGAACGATGCCTTGCGGTGTTCGATGAACTGGTCTTCGGAGAGGTCCGAGAAGAGCAGGCTGTCGGTGATGTGCTGTTCGTAGAAGTCCACGAACCAGAATGTGCCGATAATCAGCGCCAGATTGCTTATCAGGTACTTCCAGTACTTATGCTTGAGCATGAACCGCGGTGCGATGACGCTGTTGTGGACGATGAATATGATGAGGTAGGGCGCGATCTTGCGCCATGCGATCAACACGTTTTCCCAGCTGACGTGAAGTTCGGACATCATCAGCGAGTTGAGTACCGGCACCAGGATAATGGCCGACCAGACCATCACGTAGAGCAGGTTTTCGCCGATCGTCTGTTTCTTGGTGATTTTCATGCCGTAAAGATACAAAAAAAAAGTTACCCGGATATTCGCGGGTAACTTT
>CAKVKI010000287.1 GCA_934754975.1 uncultured Alistipes sp.
TATATACCGTATATAAGTATCTTTTTCATAACTCCGTAATTCAAAAATATCATTGTTCCAGAATGGGGCGTATCGAATGAGCGGCGTAACGATCTTGATTATTTACCAGTAAAATCCGCCCCTTGTCGAACAGCACGTTGCGACCGAGTCTCGTGTTAACCGGAATCGCGGACCAATAACCACCGGACGTACCGTAAAAGGACAATCTGCCACTCGCGCCGCGATACCCCGTTGCCGGGAAGAAAACCGTACCGCCGCTGGGGTCGAAAACACCCTCGCCGTTCATCCTGTTGCAATAGAAGTAGAATCCCCGGTCGGCTGTAAATTCGTCTGCGGACTGGCACGGAGAATTGATCTGTGTGCCGTAACCGCCAGAAGTAACGGAAGCGCCGTTGTACGAAAATCCCGAGACCGCAGTCCCCGGAGGAACGCAATACCCGACGGGCGACGGATCGTAGACCGTCTTGACAATAGGTTCGTAATTGGCCGCCGTCAGCGTATTGTCGGCGCTCCATAGATTGTAGTACACTCCGTCCATAGCGGTGTTCGCATTGAAACAATGCGGATTCGCGATATATTCGCTGATCGCATCGGTATTCAGATTGGCTTTATTGAAAGCATATCCGGTTTTGTCGCTGTCGGTATAGCAGCTTTTGTCGACAAAGGTGGTTTCGTTCGCCTGGTATACGCCCGGAAGCATCGGGTCCTTGCGTCCCCACTGATAGTAGGGATTGTTTCCAAATCCGAGGACCGTCTGCGCCGGCTGGTTGAGTTTAAAAACCGTACTCACCCCGGTTCCGGCCTGCGTAAGTCTTACAGACACGTGGCGGTTTTCATAAACGGTCGTCGGACCGTCGCACCAGCCCAGATTGATCGGCATGAGATAGTACTCAACGGACTGGAAATTCGTCACCGCACGCAAATCGCTGTCCAGTTTGTAATCCGTCACCCAAATATGCCAGCTCCACATGATCGTCCCCGAAGCATCGCGCACCGCAACGATGGCGTTACCCTGCCGGATCGTGGCTTTCGGCACCTCGAACGAAATGTTCTGCTTATCGGCGGTCAGGGAAACATTTTGTACCAGCCCCTCGGCATCCTGCCAGACCAGGCAGGCGTCGGCAGGCGTGCAGCCCGGATTATCGTAAATGTACGGTTCGTCGATCGTATTGCCCAGGTGGTTGACAAACCCGGTCAGGATGTTCGTCCCGCTCTTGGTCGAGGTATAGGCCGCCGGGTTGGGATCCCCGTCCTTGACGGCGTTGCCGTAAACCAGCGGAAGCGTATAGGTTCCGGAGGCATTGACCAGATAACAGTTGGCCGTATTGCGGCGCCCTTTCGTCATCGAAAGGTCGAAATCGCTCTCCTGAGCAGCGGACTGCAGGGCCTCCCGGGGCGCCGACGTAGTGACTCCGGCTACCGCCGCGACCTGGGCGTTGAACGACGCCGGAGCCGTGCTGCCCGTATCCGTGTCGGTAAACTGCGTCAGCCATGCTGGTTTCGACGTTGTCCAGGTCTTGCCTTCGTCGATCGAAAACTCCGCCGTCCATACCAGCGGAACCTTCGTGCCGGCATCGTCGCCAAGCTTGACATAACTCATCACCTGATAAGGCTTGGTTTCCCCCGAATAGAGAAATTCCACCACCTCGTCGCCCACCTCCAGTACAGGTTCTCCATCGACACGCAGCAACACGTTACGGCGGATGTTGCCGGCTGCGACGACCATCGTGTATTCCGGTCCCAGGGGATAGGCGACCGGCCCCGTGACAGGAATCTCGGTGCCGCCGTCGACGACATCGAGTTCCAGCACCCCGGTCAGGGGATCGGCGCCGTCCAGCGAATAGCCGGCCGCAACGGCGGCATCGGAAAGTTTCGCCGCAATCTTCGTAGTTTTGCTGCGAACAGGGATAAGGGTGTTGACGCCCGCATTCACCAGGACGAGCGAATCCACGACGAGCGACGAACCGTGTATGTCTCCGTCCACCGTCACCCCGTCCCACTCGAGGATATTCATCGAAACCGTAGAAACCTGCCTTCCAAGCGTCACATCGACCTTGTAGACCTTGTTCTCCGTGATATCCAGCGGCAGGTCCTCGTCATTGGCCGTATTGCCTCCGAGCGCCCCGCTGTTGATGTAGACAGGCAGCGTATAGTCCTTGCCGTCGATACTGACGGCTACTTTCAGGCAGGCGGCCTTGGCGGCCCCTGTGCGCGGCATGGTATAGAACGAAGTCACGGCGGTATAATCCGTCGTACCCGCACCTATGGTCACGTCGTCGTGGTTGTTCAGGCATACGACGTCCGCTCCCGTATTCTCGACTGCCGGGGCGAAGGCGCGCGCCGTTTCCCGGCGGTTTTCCAACGTCACGCTCCGGACAACGACCGCCACGCCCGCAAGGTCCGCCTTGCGGCGCAGGTTGAGGTCGATACGCGCATAGCGCCGGGCAACGGGGACCGTCGCCACCAACGCGGCTGACGAGACATTCACACTCAGTTTTCCGCTCATCAGCATTCCGGCGCTCCCGACAGTGGGGAAGTCCGCGGCGAAATTCGCAGGGTCGGTCATAAGCGTTTCCAACTCTGCTTTCGAATAGGGAGTATAAGCCGAAAGATCGACCGCCGTACCGCTGCGGGTCAGGTGTCCGGCATTGAGCAGCACGTAAACATCCTTCCGCCCCACGGTCACCCGCCACGTACGGTTGAGCCGGCCGGCAGCGTCGGCGGCTTCACCCGAAGAAGTCAGCGGCACCGCTGTTTTGCCGGGGTTTTCGAGTACGCCGTGTTCGTTGAAAATATAGACCCATGCGGATTTGACCGCGGCTTCGTTCGCCGAGGCGTTCGGATCGTCGTCCGCCGCATAGGTATCCAACGCAAGCAGCATATCCACAGTTTCACCGTCGTAGCCGGAAGCGTCATCCCTGACGCAGCCGTACAAGCCCGCAGCTGCAAGGAGTACGCAGGCCCAGATTCGCAATATGTAATATTTTCTCATCGCTCAATCTTTCTTTTCTGTTTCGAATAGTCCCGTCTCTAAATTTCGGGGTCAATATTACCTGCGTTCCAATCGGGAATCGTAATCGAGACGCCCAGATCGGTGAACTCGATCAGCAGGCTGACCGCCGCTTCGTGCTTGCCGTCCACCGAGATGTCGTTCTTCTCCATGTGTCCCTTGAGGTCCACCACGGCTTTGACAGCATTGCCGGGCGAAGGTTCGCGGACGGTGACTGTCACCGGATTGTCGTCTGCAAAGCGCAGCACCTGAAAGCAGGCGGCCACGACCTTATTTTCGTCGTCCCATGCCGTCGCGGGATAATATGTCGTGCCGAAAGGCTGTATGGCGTTCATCTGAATATCGTATTGCGGCATCAGGTTTCCGATTTCGATCACCGGCCATGCAGCCGGATCGGACGGCTGCCCGAAGCCCTTGACATACACCTGCATGTCGATATGCGCACCCCGGAACGGGATGTCGCCCGACACTTCACCGGCTGCCGGAACCGTTATATCGTAATCTCCGTAATAGAGATGGTCGTTCGTGGCGATCCGGCTTCCGCCACCGTACGCAGGCGCATGTACGCGCCCTTCCGAGAGGCTGCTGAAGAGCAGTTCCGTATCGTCGAAAGCATTGCCCCAGCAGACGATTCTGTAATCGCCCGCAGGC